>NZ_JAIUJZ010000049.1:0-14806 GCF_020176775.1 Saccharopolyspora sp. 6M | reverse complement strand
CACCTGGCGGGTGGGCTGCTGGCCGGGACGCTGCGGCGGCCTGAACTGCTGGGTGCTCTGCTCGTCCGGAGTCGCGGGGCCGCCCTGCTGCGCGGCTCCCTGCTGGCCCGGTCCCTGTTGGCCCGGTCCCTGCTGGCCGGGGCCGGGCTGGCGCTGGGTGCGCTGGTCCGCCGCGGGCGGCGGTGCCTGGGTGAACGAGGTCGGCAGGTCGAGCTTGCGACCGCCGCCGGAGTCGGCGGCGCGCTTCCCGGTCGGGGCGTCGTCCTCGTCGTCGAACGACGGGACCCACGCACCGGTCTTCTCGGAGGGCGCCTCGGCGTCCTGGTCCGCGCCGCGCGGCTGCTGCCCGTCGCCCGGCCAGTTCGGCTGGTCGCCGCCCTGCCGCGGACGACCCGGCGGCTGCTGCTGGCGCGTCCCCTCCCCGGGCCACGGTCCCGCACCCTGACCCGGTCCGGGCGGCGGCCCGGCGGCGCGCTGCTGCCCCGGACCCTGCTGCCCCGGACCCTGCTGGCCGGGACCCTGCTGGCCGGGACCCTGCTGGCCCGGGTTCGGCGGCGGCGGGGTCGGCGGGGCGCTCGGCGGCGGACCCGGCGGGCGCTGCTGCGCACCGGGACGCTGCCCGGCGGGCGGCTGGTTCGCGGGGTTCGGCGGTCCGGCAGGCCGACCACCCGGCGGGGTGCCGCCCGGAGGCGGGGGGCCCTGCGGACGCGGACCCTGCTGCCGGGACGAGGGGGGCGTGGCCCGGTCGTCGGGGGAACCGGGATTGCGACCTTCGGGCTGCCGGGAGTGGCGGCCACGAGCTGGGTCGTCACGCTCGTCGTTCACGAGTTGGCCTCCAGGACAGGCGTCGTGCGACGCCAGGTGATGCATTCACGTCGGGGTGACCCCGCTTCGCGCGGGGCGGTGCTGCTCGTTCTCACGACCGGTTCACTCGGCCGCAGTCTTGCGCCGGGGGCGGCGGTTGTTCAAGTCACCGGTCCCGAGGACGTACGACTGCACCAGGTGGTTCCAACTGCACGTCCGACAGACTTCGACGACGTGCACGGTGAATTCCGCGAACAAGGCCGCCAACCGTTCCAGCTCATCGGGACCGCGAGCCGATCCCGATGCGTGCTTGAGTTCCTCGCCGAAGATCCACGAGACCAGCGTGAGCGGCTCCTTCCGGCACACCGGGCAGGTCACTTCGCTGGGCTCGCCGTGGTACTTCGCCGCCCGCAACAGGTACGGGTTCGCGTCGCAGACCTCCATCACCCCGACTCGGCCAGAGTGGACCTGCGCGAGCAGCGACCTGCGCTGCAACGCGTAATCCACCACTTGCCGTTGGGTCCGCACGAGGAACAGGGTACGTGTCCGATGCCGGTGCTCCATGCGCCGTTAGGGGCAGCGACCGCTTCCGTCGCGTGACCTGCGGTGTCGTGAGCAGCGCGGTTGGTCTCGACCTGCGAGGACCGGGGAAGCGCCGAAGATATACTCCTTTCTCGGGCAAGTACGGCTGGGGACGGCTCGAGCGCGGGAGGTGCGGATGCGCGAACTCGCCATGCCCGGCTTCCCGCAGCGCACCCGGTGCACCGGGCCCGAACTGCGGCGACTCCCCTCCGGCGACCGAGGTGGCCGGGGATCTCGCTGCGGGATGTTCTACCGGACGGCCGCCGCGCGCCCGCACCCCGGGTTGATCTTGAAACCCGGAGGCGCCGATGGTCCCGGTACCGGACGGGCCGCTCGTCCCCCGCTCGCCGGACCGCACCGCCGGAAGGTGATCGGTCCCACGGAGGCCGATCGGACGATTCGGGCGCCGCGCGGCGGATCCGCCCGATCCGCGGGAACAGCGCGGCCTCCCCGGCGGTTGTCGGGGAGGGCACCGGTGCGCGTTCCGGGAGTCGCGGGTGGCGGGAACCCGCGGCGACCGATCGGCACCGGTCGTCGGCTTGCCCAGGCGGGGGCCGCCCCCCCCCCCCCCCCACGACCCGCGCGCATCGTCCGCGCGACGGGCCACTTCCAGACCACGGCCCGGCCGGGCCTGATCCGGCCGATCCGGCTGCTCGCGCGACCCCGGGACCTCCGGGGCACCGGCGAGCGGGGAGAAGGACAACACATGACCTACAAGGAGGACCCTGCCATGAGCACAGACCGCCGCGAGGGCGCGGTTCGAGTGGCGATCGCCGGCGTGGGCAACTGCGCGGCATCGCTGGTGCAGGGCGTCCAGTACTACGCCGACGCCGACCCGGACACCCGGGTCCCCGGCCTGATGCACGTCCAGTTCGGCGAGTACCACGTGCGCGACGTGCAGTTCGTGGCCGCGTTCGACGTGGACGCCAAGAAGGTCGGCAGGGATCTCTCCGAGGCCATCGTGGCCAGCGAGAACAACACCATCAAGATCGCCGACGTCCCGCCGCTGGGCGTTCCCGTGCAGCGGGGCCGCACCCTCGACGGGCTCGGCCGCTTCTACCGCGAGACGATCGAGGAGTCCGACGAGGCGCCGGTCGACGTGGCGCAGGCGCTGCGCGACGCCGAGGTCGACGTGCTGGTCTCCTACCTGCCGGTGGGCTCCGACGACGCGGGCAAGTTCTACGCGCAGGCCGCGCTCGACGCCGGGGTGGCGTTCGTGAACGCGCTGCCCGTGTTCATCGCCTCCGACCCGGAGTGGGCCGCGAAGTTCACCGAGGCCGGCGTGCCGATCGTCGGCGACGACATCAAGTCGCAGGTCGGCGCCACCATCACGCACCGCGTGCTGACGAAGCTGTTCGAGGACCGCGGCGTGCACGTGGACCGCACGATGCAGCTCAACGTCGGCGGCAACATGGACTTCCTGAACATGAAGGAGCTCGAGCGGCTCGAGTCGAAGAAGAAGTCCAAGACCCAGTCGGTGACCTCGCAGGTCCAGCGCGACCTGGGCAAGCGCAACGTGCACATCGGCCCCTCGGACTACGTGCCGTGGCTGGACGACCGCAAGTGGGCCTACATCCGGCTGGAGGGGCGCGCGTTCGGTGACGTGCCGCTGAACCTGGAGTACAAGCTGGAGGTGTGGGACTCGCCGAACTCGGCGGGGATCATCATCGACGCGCTGCGCGCCGCCAAGATCGCGAAGGACCGCGGCATCGGCGGACCGATCCTGTCCGCGTCCTCGTACTTCATGAAGTCGCCGCCGGAGCAGTACTCGGACTCGGAGGCCTACCAGGCCGTCGAGGACTTCATCTCGGGCGACGTCGAACGCTGATGCGCCGTCCCCGCCAGGCCGCGGCCCGGCGGGGACGTTCAGCGCTGGAGCTGCTGCTCGGCGCGGGAGAGCACCGCGTGCGCGGTGGCGTTGCCGTTGGTGGTCACCCAGGAGACCCGCAAGTTCGGCCGGACCCGGGTGGGGCCGATCCGCATCGGCCAGCTGGCCATCCGGCGGGCCTGCTGGGCGATGGCCTCGCCGTTGCCGTTGGGGTGGTCGGCGACCAGCGCGAACTCGTCGCCACCGTACCGGGCGACGGTGTGCTCGTCGGACATGCCCTGCCGCAGCCGGCCCGCGAGGGTGCCGAGCAGCTCGTCGCCCCGGGCGAAGCCGTGCTCGGTGTTGAACGCGGCCAGCCGGTGCACGTCGAGCAGGACCAGCGTGGTGAGCATGCCGCGGGTGCGGGCGCGCACCAGGGACTGCTCCAGGCGGTCCAGCAGCAGCGCCCGGCCCGGGAGCCCGGTGAGCGGGTCGAGCAGGCCGCGGCTGTGCCCGACGTCGGTCTGCACGGCCTGCAGCAGGATCAGCACCCGGCGCTTCCCCTGCGCGCGCACCGCGTGGTAGTCCGCCCACAGCCGGGTGGGGTGGCCACCGCGCTCGACGACCATCGGGGTGGACAGCGGCGAGCCGGCGCGCAGCACCTGTCCGGCGAGCTCGGACCAGTCCGGCATCGCGGCACCGGTGTCGTCGCGCACCTTCCAGCCGCTGGGTCGCGCACCGGTGAGCAGATCGGACTTCGTCAGCTGCATGAGGTCCGCGGCGACGTCGTTGGTGGCGAGCACCTGGCCGCGCTCGTCCGTGAGCAGCACGCCCACGGTCAGTCCGGTGATCAGTTCGTCCCAGATCGGCGGCAGCTGGGATGGCGCGGTCACGTCGAGGACACTCATTCGGCCCCTCCTCCCCACCAAACGGAGCAGTCCATTGGACTCTCCTCTGCGGAGAGGCCTGAATTCAAGAGCATCACTACCACCCGTAATGGTGGTATTTACCGAGCGCGAATGACGCTGCGTCAGCAACTACCCGGGTCAAGCCCGAAGCGCCACCCGATGCGGGAAACGAGACGTCCATAAGGCGGATGATCTTCGACTGCGGTGCGCCCTCCGAGCCGCTCCGGTTCCGCCGGGCTCCGGCCCGATCAGCGCCTGCCTCTACGCTGGGTCCCGGCCGCCTGAGATCGGCGGCACCCCCGCATCGATGACCAGGACGGTGACCCTCGTGGCGGTGAGCGGACCGGATGACGCGACGCGACGACCCTTCGGCGAGGTGATGCGCGACCTCGCCAGGGAGAACCGCAGGCTGCTGATCGCCATCGGCGTCGCCGAACTGCTCGCCGTGCTGCTGGTCTCCACGATCAGCCCGCACGACCACATCGACGGCGAGGTCTACCGGCTCGGCGCCCGCGCCTGGCTCCAGGGCAAGGACATGTACGGCCCGCTGCCCGCGACCGAGTCCGGGCTGAAGCTGCCGTTCATCTACCCGCCGTTCGCGGCGATCCTGTTCGCGCCGCTCGGGCTGGTCTCCAAGATGGCGGCCGTGTCGATCATCATGCTGGTGTCGCACCTGGCGCTGCTGGTGACGCTGTACCTGGTGCTCAGCGCCTCCACCTTCCTGCGCGGGCAGCGGGACCGGGTCGTGCTGTGGACCGGCGTGGTGCTGCCGCTGGCGACGCTGTCCGAACCGGTGCTGGAGACGCTGACCTACGCGCAGATCAACCTGGTGCTGATGGCGCTGGTCGCGGTGGACTGCCTGTGGCGCACCGGGCCGGGGCAGAAGGTGCCGTACCCGCGCGGGCTGCTGATCGGCATCGCCGCCGGGATCAAGCTCACCCCGGCCGCGTTCCTGCTGTTCTTCCTGCTGCGCAAGGACTTCAAGCCGATCGCGATGGCGGCGCTCGGCTTCGCCGGGACCGCCCTCATCGGACTCGTGCTCGCCTTCGAAGGCACGAAGAAGTACTGGACGCAGGAGGTGATGGCCACCGGCAACGTGTCCTTCGGCCCCACCTTCACCGGCAACGCCTCGGTGTACGCGGGCAACCAGTCGCTGCGCTCGGCGCTGACGAAGCTCGGCGTCGGGAACGTGACGATGGTGCTCGTCGTGGTGACGCTGCTGGTGCTGGCGCTGGCCGTCGCGGGCATGCTGCACGCGCTGCGGCAGCGGGACCTGCCGATGGCGGTGACGCTCAACGGACTGCTGTCGCTGCTGATCTCGCCGATCTCCTGGTCGCACCACTGGGTGTGGGCGATCCCGGCGGTGGTGCTGCTGGCGGGAGCCGCGGTGCGCCGCTCCGACTGGGGGCTGCTGATGATCGCCGGGCTGGCGGCGTCGCTGTGCACGCTCGGACCGATGTGGAAGGTGCCGCAGGGCAAGGGCCGGGAACTGCACTGGAACCCGCTGGAGCACCTCGTCGGCAACGCGTACGTGTACCTGGGGCTGGCGCTGCTGGCCTACTACGCCTACGGCTTGTGGCGCTCCCACCGGCTCGGGAGGCGGACCGCGGAACCCGACGAACCGCAGATCTCCTCCACCCCCGCCTGACCTGCCCGCCCGCCGCGCGCGGGCACCCCGGAACGCGGAACCGGGGGGGGGGGGGGGGGGGGCGGCGGGGGGGCGCGGCCCCCCCCCCCCCGGCCCGGGGGCCCCCGGGGGGGGCCCCCCCCCGGGGCCCGGGGGCCCCCCCCCCCCCCCCCCCCCGCCCCCCCCCCCCGCCCCCCCGGCCCCCCCCCCCCGCCCCCTCTCGTCGCGGTGCGTCAGATGCGCTGGAACTCGACGGTGTCGTCGAGGCCGCGCGGCTGGGCCGCGAGGCCCGGGATCGGGATGGTGTGCCCCTGCGCCGCGTTGATCGACGGGGGCGCGCCGAGGGCCGGCAGCTCGATGCCCACCGGTTCGGCGGCCCGCGGCTCCGGCGGCAGCGGGCTGGCCAGGATCCGGTCCCGCTCCGGGGTGGTCGCGTCCAGCTCGTCGAGCACGTCCACCCGCACCGGCACGTCCTCCGGGGTCGCGCTGAACCGGGGGACCGCGGCCAGGAACGACACGGTCGGCCGGTCGTCGGCCCGCGGGCCGAGCTCGCCCAGCGCCTCGGTGAGCCTGCCCGCGGTGGGGCCGGTGAGCTGCCCGCCGCCGAACGCGGTCAGCTCGCCGCCGAGCGGCATCGGGACCTGCACCGGTTCGCCGTCGCGCGCCAGCACGAGCGGCCCGGACAGCGCCGGCGGCACCTGCGGGTGGTCCTGATGCTCGCCGGGCACCTGCAGCGCCACCTGCTCGGAGCGGGCGGCGGGCACGTGCGGGGCCTCGGCCAGGGCGACCACGAGCAGCGAGGGCGGGACCTCGTGCAGCCGGACGTCCGGGCCGGGCAGCTCACCGGAGGTGAGGTCGACGTCGGCCGAGTCGAGCAGTCCGGCACCGAGAGCCGCGGGCGCCGCCCGCTCCGCCCCGTCCCCGCCGAGCGCGCCGCCCCACAGGGCGACGATGCCGTCCTCGGGGTCCACCGTCGCCGGGTCGACCAGCGGGATGATCAGCTCGCCGGTCACCTCCGGCACCTTCGCCTCGGCCGGGTGGCCGTGGCCGCCGCGGACGATGTCGCCGATCGGACCCGCCCAGCTCAGCGAGCGGTGGAAGCCTTCGGCCGGGGTGCGCACCTCGGCGCCGCGGCGGAGGCTGTGCCGCCCGTCGCCCGGTGCGGGCCGCGCGGTCGCCGGATCGCCGACCCAGCCCGCGAGCTGCATGTCCGGCCGTGCGGGGTCCAGGTCGCGCAGGACCGGGATCTCCTGCGTCATGTCGTGCTCGACGGCGGGGAGCAGGTCGCGCACCGGGTCGATCTTCCCGGTCAGCACCAGCGCCCGGTAGCGGCCGGTGTCGGCGTTCCGGTGCGCCGCGAACGAGTGCGCCAGCTGCGGCCGGGCGTCGTCGGCGTCGAACGCGGGCGGCACGGAACCTCCCCGTTCCGGATCGGCTGGTGACCTGTCGTACCGGGTGCCCAGGCTGCCGTGGTCCCCGTCTCCGGACGGGCCGGTGCCTTCGGCCGCGGCCATCGTGGTTCCCACGGCCAGCACACCACCGGTGACCAGCGCGGCACGCACGCCGCGCTTCGCCCAAGTCTGCATGCGGTCTCCTTCGGATATTTCCCCGTTCGGGCGGGGAAAGCAATGGTTTCGAGAGGTGCCGTCATCGGACGTTGACCACAGTCCGGCGGCGTTGGGACGAGTGCGCTTCGGAGCGCGGCGAGCGGATCGCCGCGGCGCTCGCTCAGTCCGGGGTGGTGCCGGGGGACGGCGCGGAGGTGCCGTTGAGCGCGGAGTCGGCGGTCCGGCCGGCCGAGCGCAGCGCGGTGAGGCCGCCCGCGGCGGCGGGCAGCGGCCGGGTCATGCCGACGCCGCCGTTCCCGCCGCTGCCGTCGGAGGTGTGCCCGGCGGTGCCGGTGGCGGGCGGCGTGGTGACGGCCTTGCCCGGCGACCACGGTGCGCGGTGGCCGGGCGCGGCGGGCGCGGCGGCCACCTCGCTCGTGCCGTGCGCGGTGAACACCGCGGAACCGGTGGCGGGCGCCGCCGCGGGGTTCGCGGGTGCGGGCAGCGCCCCGGCCGTCGGAGCCGGCGGGTCCGGGAGCCGCGGCTCGGCAGGCGCCGGCCCGGGAGCCGGCAGCGGCGCGGGAGGTGCGGACGGCGCGGGAGCGCCCGGGCTGACGCCGTGCCACAGCGGGGCGGTGAGCTTGCCGAGCCCGTCGGCGACCGGCCGGGTCAACCCCTCCAGCGGTGCGGGCCGGTCGGCCCCGGGTTCCGGGACGAGCGCGCCGCGCACCGGGCGCAGCAGCGATCCCGCGCCGTGCAGCGCGGTCGACACCGGCTCCGCCTCCGCCACGCGGCCGACGAGGTGCTGCGGTGCGAGGTCGGCGAGGGAGAACTGGCCGGGATCGGTGGCGGGGTCCGGCGCGTCCACTTCGGACTCGTCAGGTCGCGGCGCGGCGTCCGGCTCGCTCGCGGCGTCCGGCTCGCTCGCGGGTTCCGCGGCGCGGGCCAGCGGTTCGGCGATGTGGTGCACGACGGTGCCCACCTGGCGGACCGGCCTCGGCAGGTCGTCCGCGCGCTCCGGCGGGTCGGTGCGGTGTTCCGGTGCCGCGGTGCGGTGTTCCGGTGCCGCGGTGCGGTGTTCCGGTGCCGCGGTGCGGTGTTCCGGTGCCGCGGCGGGGTCGGCGGGCAGGTCGGGCACGAGGTCGGCGACGCGGTCCGATGTGGACTCGTGGGCGCCTCCGGACGCCGCGGGCAGGTCGACCAGCGCGGGGTCCGCACCGGCGTTCCCGGCGAACCAGCCGACCGAACTCCCCGCGGCCGCCGCTCCGGCGACGACCAGCGTGCGGGCCAGCAGCCGCCATCCGCGGCCACCGCCTGCTGTTCGGAGGCTGTCCGACATCTGCTGGTCCGGTTCCACTTTCCGTCGGGGCTGCATGTCCGCTAGCGACCCTCCGTTCGACCGGCGCGGTTGCGCCGTTCGGCGGCTTGATCGACGTGCACTGCCGACGGGCACTCTGTCAGCAGGCGGAGCGCGGACCTAGCGATCTCGCCCAACACCCCCGGATCGGGTGACAAATCCGCTCGGCGCCCGGATTGCGCCGACCGCACCGGGAACGACCTCGTCGCGGCTACGGTGGCGTGGTGAGCAACGCGAAGATCGCACCACCGGATGATGCCGCCGCCCACGTGCCGCGGGTACTGCGAGTCACGGCGGCCGTGTGCTGGCGCCTGCTGGTCGTGCTCGGCATGTTGTACGTGCTGAGCCTGGCGTTGGGCAGGCTCTACGTCGTGGTCATCCCGGTGGCCATCGCACTGCTGCTGGCGGCGCTGCTCGCCCCGGCGGTGTCCTGGCTGGCGCGGCGGAAGGTGCCGCGGGCGATCGCGACGGCGGTGGTGCTCGTCGGCGGGCTGGCGCTGGTCGGCGGCGTGCTGACCTTCGTGATCAACGCGTTCATCAACGGCTTCCCCGAGCTGCAGCGGGAGATCCTGCGCAGCCTCGGGCAGATCCGGGGCTGGTTGCTGCAGGGGCCGCTGCACCTGCGCGAGGAGCAGATCGACGAGTACCTGGGGCAGGCCGCCCGCTGGTTGCAGGAGAACCAGGCGGCGCTGACCAGCGGTGCGCTGTCCACGGCGTCCACGTTCGGCAACTTCCTCACCGGCCTGGTGCTGGCGCTGTTCACGCTGATCTTCTTCTTGCACGACGGCCGCCGGGTGTGGCTGTTCCTGATCGGCCTGGTGCCCTCGCACGTGCGGGGCCGGGTGGACGTGGCCGGGATCCGCGGGTTCGCCTCGCTGGTCGGGTACGTGCGGGCGACGGCGCTGGTGGCGGTCGCCGACGCGGTCGGCATCGGCATCGGGTTGACGCTCATCGGGGTGCCGCTGGCGCTGCCGCTGTCGGCGCTGGTGTTCCTCGGCGGGTTCGTGCCGATCGTCGGCGCGGTGGCCTCCGGTTCGGTGGCGGTGCTGGTGGCGCTGGTGACCAGCGGCTGGGTGAACGCGCTGCTGGTGGTGCTGGTCGTGCTGCTGGTCCAGCAGGTGGAGGGCCACATCCTGCAGCCGCTGTTGCTGGGCCGCGCGGTGCAGGTGCACGCGCTGGCCGTGGTGCTGGCGATCAGCGCGGGCGTGGTGCTCGGCGGGATCGTCGGCGCGCTGCTGGCGGTTCCGGTGGTGGCGGTGCTGAATTCGGCGATCCGCTCGCTGACGGCAGGCGAGGACGAGTCGACGCCGGTGGAGGCGACGGATCCGCACGAGGCCGAACCACCGGCTCCGGATTCCGCGGCCGACGGCGCGGAGCGGGACGATGCCGGTGAGTCCGGTGCGGAACGCCGTTCCGACGGCGGGTCCGGGAAATCCTCGGCCGGTGGTCCCGCGGATTCGGCTGGTCCCGATTCCGATTCCCGCTGATCGGGAGCGAACGATCGAAAATCGAAACGAGTCCGGGCCGGAAAGGGGTGCATCCCGCCGGCCCGGACCCGTTCCGGAGGACCGCCCCGAAATCCGCTCGCGAATGGTGCGCGAAAGCCGAGATCAGGCGAACGTCACCGCATTCCGCCCCGACGATTTCGCCGTCAGCAGCGCCGCATCCGCGGCCACCAGCAGATCGGGCAGCTCGTAGCCGAACCGTGCGGTGGTCGATACCCCGACGCTCACCGTCACGCCGGTCAGCTCGCGCGGCCGCCCCATGGTGTCCCGGGTCGGCACCGACAACGCGGCCACCGACAACCGGATCCGCTCGGCCACCGCGTGCGCCACCTCCGGGCACGCGTGCGGGAGCAGCACCACGAACTCCTCCCCGCCGAACCGGCCCACCAAGTCCTCCTTGCGCACGCTGTCCCGCAGCATCACCGCGACCGCCGCCAGCACCGCGTCCCCAGCGAGGTGCCCCACCTCGTCGTTGACCCGCTTGAAGTGGTCCAGGTCGAGCAGCAGCAGCGCGGCACCGCGGTCCCGCGCGCACGCCCGCCGCAGCTCCATCCGCGCCATCCGGTCCCAGTGCAGCGCGTTCGCCAACCCGGTCTTGCCGTCGCGCTGCGCCGACCGCCGCCAGTGCGGCAGCTGCCCCGCCAGGTCCAGCAGCGCCAGCATCGGCGCGCCCAGCACCGCGACCTCCGGCTCGCGCAGCACCGCCATCCCCAGCACACCGCCGAAGCAGGCCGCCACGATGCCCAGCAGCACGTCGATCGGCTCGCCCACCACGTCCTCGCGCGGCGCCCCCGGGTCGCGCAGCCGCAGCCCGATCCCCACCAGCAGCGCCCGCACCGCCAGCAGCGTCGTCCCCGCGAGCACGATCAACGCCGGATCCCACCGGGGGTCCTCCCAGCCGATGACCCAGCGGGCCGCGAACACCGCCAACGTCGTGGAGGCGGTGACGAACAGCCAGCGGTGCGGATCGGGCCGCGCCTCCAGCACCCCGTGCAGCGCCGGGCCGAGCAGCAGGAGCACCAGCAGGTTCGGCGGCAGCACGAGCCCACCGGCCGCCAGGTAGGCGATGTGCACGGTCCACGGGTCCCGGCGCACGCCGCTGCGCAGGTGGATGGTCACCGAGGTCGCGATGATGACGGCGGCCGCGGTGCCGCCGAGCATGCCGAACCGGAACCACTCGGTGCGCGTCGGCGGCGAGTTCAGCAGCACCACCGGGAGGACCAGGCCGATGGCGGCGGCCTGGGTGAGCAGCACGTGGATCAGTGCGGGTGCCCGGAGCCGCCACAAGGGCCACGGCGCCATGATTCCTCACGTCTCTTCCTCGCCCGGACGGGCGAGCGGTCATTGATCCGATCGACTTTTCCGGAAACGCGCGAATGGCGGTGCCCCACTGCAGCCAAGTACCGGATCGGTTACTACTCCCGAGCCTGGCACAACTAGATCAACCGTGGAAACCCGGCTCTCAGGTCCATTCGGGTAGATCCGCTCGGTGATGACAAACACCGAGCGTGTTCACCGATCGTCGGCTCACGCAACTCGATCGGTACGGCAGGATGGTCGATCGGGAGGGAACAGCCGTGATGTCGAAGAACACCGCGCCGCAAGGCGTCCGGGTGGCCGATGGGCGCTCGCCGTTGTGGCGCGCGCACAACTTCTTCCGCTCCGTAGGACTCGGGTACGCGGTGCTGTGGTTCGCGATCCAGTTCCCCGCCTACCAGCGCCCGGCCCTCGCGGTCGTCGAGATCCTCGTCATGATCGGCTGGACCGTGTTCACCGTGTGGCGGTTCCGGCGGCGGGAGGGCCGGACGAACGCGCTGGTGCTCGCGGACCAGGTGCTGATCTCGGTGCTGTTCCTCGGCAACGAGCTGATCATGACCGAAGAGCAGATGTGGCAACTGGCGCCGTCGGTCATCACCATGTGGCAGCCGTCGATGGTGACGCTGGCCGGCGTGCAGTGGGGCTGGATCGGCGGCGGGATCTCCGGCGCGGTCTCCGCCCTGATCAACTTCGCGATCCGGGACGTCTACGCGCCGCTGATGTTCCAGGACGCGGTGCTGCTGATCGGGGCGGGCCTGCTGTTCGGGCTGGCCGCGGACACCGCCCGCCGCTCCACCGAGCGGCTCAGCCAGGCGCTGCGCGCCGAGGCCGCGACCGCCGAGCGGGAACGGCTCGCCCGCTCCATCCACGACAGCGTGCTGCAGGTGCTGGCGCGGGTGCGCAACCGCGGCGTCGAGCTCGGCGGGGAGGCCGCCGAACTCGCCCGGCTCGCCGGGGAGCAGGAGATCGCGCTCCGCTCGCTGGTCGCCACCGCTCCGCCCGAGCACGACGCGGAGGGCGAGGTGGACCTCGTCGCCCGGCTCCAGGTGCTGCGCACCGGCAAGGTGCAGGTGTCCGTCCCCGCCACCGACGTGCGGCTGCCCGAGCCGATGGGCTCCGACGTGCTGCTGATCGTGCGGGAGGCGCTGGAGAACGTGGACCGGCACGCGGGCCCGGATGCCCGCGCTTGGGTCTTGCTCGAAGAGCTGCCGGACGAGATCGTGATCAGCGTCCGGGACGACGGCCCGGGCATCGCCGCGGGCAGGCTGGCCGAAGCCGCCGCGGAAGGCCGGATGGGCGTGGCCCAGTCCATCCGCGGCCGCGTCCGGCACCTGGGCGGCACGATCTCCCTGGACACCACCCCGGGAGAAGGCACCGAGTGGGAGATCCGGTTACCGCATCCGCACCCGGCCCCGGCGGGGGCGGGCGGACGCGCGAGATCGGTGGCCGAGAAGATGTTCCCCCGGCGGACGGCGCCCGCCGCGCCGCTCGCCGCGGACCCGGACCGATCGGACGACCGGGATGCCGACCCGGCACCGCGCGGAGGAGGAGAAGGATGACCGAGCCGCACGTGTCGGTGATGGTGGTCGACGACCACCCGATGTGGCGCGACGGGGTTTCGCGAGATCTCGCCGAACGCGGCTTCGAGATCCGCGCGACCAGCGGGGACGCGGTGTCCGCGCTGCGGATCGCGCGCACCGTGCGCCCGGACGTGGTCCTGATGGACCTGAACCTCGGCGACACCTCCGGCGTCGACGCGTCCCGGCAGATCACCCAGGAGATCCCCGGGACCCGGGTGCTGGTGCTGTCCGCGAGCGGGGAGCACAGCGACGTGCTGGAGGCGGTGAAGGCGGGCGCCTCCGGCTACCTGGTCAAGTCCGCCTCGGTGGACGAGCTGGTCGACGCCGTGCGCCGCACCGCGGCCGGGGACGCCGTCTTCACCGCCGGCCTGGCCGGGCTGGTGCTGGGCGAATACCGGCGGATGGCGGTGTCACCGGGCGCCGAATCGCAGGCCCCGCAGCTCACCGACCGGGAGACCGAGGTGCTGCGGCAGGTGGCGAAGGGGCTCACCGCGCGGCAGATCGCGAACAAGCTGGTCATCTCGCACCGCACCGTGGAGAACCACGTGCAGTCCACGCTGCGCAAGCTGCAGCTGCACAACCGGGTCGAGCTGGCCCGCTACGCCATCGAGCACGGCCTCGACGCCGACGGCGAAGCGGGCGCCGCGCCGAGCTGACGCCGCGCGGGAGCCCCCACCCGCAAGATCCGCCCCGATTCACCCGACCCGGCGACCACATCGGTCGCCGGGTCGTTCCGCGTCCGGCCCCGGGGGCGCCCTTCCCCCTGCGCAACGGGCGGTTTCACCCCAGGTGACGGGCCGGGCCCCACCGGTCGCCCACGCGAGTGCCCGGCGCGCACCGTGACGGGCGGGTGACGGGTCGGTGACGCCGGGTCTGGCGTACTTCCGGCCAGCGGCGCAAGAGGCCGCGGTTCGAAAGTTCGTCAACTCGATGAGGAGTACGACCGTGAACGTTTTCGAGATCTCCGAGCTGGAACTGTCCGCCGAGCTGCTGCCGACGCGCGAGGCCCTCGGTTCGTTCAACTTCGCCGACCTGTACGCGACCAACACCGCGGTCGCCATCAGCGGCGAGGGCGACGCCGTCGCGATCGCGAACCAGGACATCGACCTCGGCCAGGAAGGCTGATCCAGCCACCTGACCCGGTCCTCCTGCGGACCGCCCTGGTGACCCCGATGGGGGATATCGGGGTCACCTCCCGCGGCGACGCCGCCGCGGCCGTCTTCCACTCATCTCTACATCTGGAGCACATCGTGAACTTCGAGACCTGTGCGGAGCTGCTGCCCGCTCGCGAGGCCCTGGGCAGCCTGAACTGGGCCGACGTCTACGCCACCAACACCGCGGTCGCCATCAGCGGCGAGTGCAACGCCGTGGCGCTCGCCAACCAGGACATCGACCTCGGCCAGAAGGACTGACCTGTCCTGACCGAGTTCCCGGTCGCGCGCCGGTGAAAACCGTCGGCGCGCGGCCGGGCACCACCTAGGAGGAGAAGACATGAACGAACTGGAGCTGGCCGGGCAGTCGGCCGAGCTGCTGCCCCGCCGCGAGGCCACCAGCCTCGTCGACGTCACCACGGTCGTGCCGGTGAACGTCGGCGTCGCGGTCAGCCTCGGCGGCGACGCCGCGGCGATCGTCGGCCAGTACACGAACGTGGAGTAAAAGCGGATATCGGACGTGCCGGGCGGGGGGGGGGGGGGGGGGGGGGGGCCCCCCCCCCCGGGGGGGGGGGGGGGGGGGGCGGGGGCCCCCCCCCGGGGGGTTTGGGGCCCCGGAGC
>NZ_JAIUJZ010000048.1:0-11150 GCF_020176775.1 Saccharopolyspora sp. 6M | reverse complement strand
CGGGGGGCGGGGGGCCCCCCCGGGGGGGGGCCGCGGGGGGGGGCGGGGGGACTCACCCCCCGGGGTCGAAAACCCGGAACGCCCCCGGCCCGGCGGGGGGGGGGGGGGGGGCCCCCCCCCCCCGGCCGGTTTTCCTGGAGGGGAACCATGTCAGAAACCACCCAGGTCGGGCCGGGCGCACCCGCCGAGCCCGCCTCGTCCACCCCGCGGAGCCGACGCCGCACCGGCTCGCCCCCGGTGCCAGCGCAGGCCACCCACCGGGACGCGCCACCACCCGAGCCCGAGGCCCCGGAAGCCGCCGCCACCGCCGAGGTGGACGAGCACGCCGTGCCGCAGCTCGCGGCGGGGGTCTCGCTGTGCGGCCGGTACGAAGGCGCCGGGTACACCGATCCGCGTTTCCTCATCGCCCGCGCCGACGGCCAGATGGTGCTGGTGTCGGAGCTGCTCTACGGGGTGACCACGCACATCGACGGCCGTCGCGACCTCCGGGAGATCGCCGCGCGGGTCAGCGCCGCCGCGGGCCGGGAGATCTCGCCGCTCGGCATCGGCTACCTGGTCGCCGAGAAGCTGCACGCCCTGGGCGTGGCGGCGCTGGACGAGCCGGTGGCGAACGCGCCGCGCGCCGACCCGCTGCTGGCGCTGGCGCTGCGCGGGGTGCTGCTGCCCGCGAAGGTGGTGCGGCCGCTGGCCGCGGTGCTCGCGCCGCTGTTCCAGCCGATCCTGGTGGTGGCGGTGCTGGCCGGGATGCTCGTGGCCGACGTGGTGCTGGTCGCCTCCGGCGCGTTGGACCCGGCGTTCCACTCGGCGGTCGGCGACCCGGTGCAGGTGCTGGCGCTGATCGTGCTGCTGATCAGCTCCACGCTGTTCCACGAGACCGGGCACGCCGCGGCCTGCCACTACGGCGGCGGCAAGCCGGGCGCGATCGGCGTCGGCATCCTGCTGATCTTCCCGGCGTTCTACACGAACGTCACCGACGCCTACCGGCTGAACCGGGCGGGCCGGTTGCGCACCGACCTGGGCGGGCTGTACTTCAACGCGATCTACATCCTGGCGGTGGCCGCGCTGTTCTGGGCGACGCACTTCCCACCGCTGGCGGTGTTCATCGTGCTCAGCCACATGCAGATGCTGCAGCAGCTGCTGCCGCTGATCCGGATGGACGGCTACTACATCCTCGGCGACCTGGTGGGCGTGCCGAACCTGTTCGGACTGGTGCGGCCGATGGTGCGCAAGGCGCTGGGCAAGCAGCAGCCGGGCGAGTCCGCCGGGGAGGCGCTGCGGCCGCGGGTGCGGCTGCTGGTCACCTGCTGGGTCGCGGTCGTGGTGCCGGTGCTGTTCCTGGCGGTGGCGCTGCTGTTCGTGCGGGTGCCGCGGTACCTGGGCACGGCGCTGGAGCGCGGGCAGGACTACTGGCTCAGCGGGGCCGCGGGCTTCGCGAACGGGCACGTGCTGGCCGGGGTGCTGGCGGTGCTGTCGATGTTCGTGCTGCTGCTGCCGTGGATCGGCGGCATCGCGTTCGTCATCCGCACCGGGCGCAAGATCGGTGCCTGGTACCGCAAGAAGCACCCGCGCTACGTGCCGCGGCACCGGGCGCCGGCGACCCGCAACCGGCTCGGCCTGCGCATCTCGTGAGCAGCCGGAACGTCACCCCGGGTAGTCGTGTAACGGCGCGCCGTCACCGCCACGACGCCACCGGTGACGGGTCATGCCTGCGTGTGGCCCGTCTTGGCCGGAACAAGGGGGGAACCATGAGCGAGGGACCTGCGCGCCCGATCCCGCTCCCGAGACCGCAAGCCGCGCCGCGGCTGCAGCTGACCCTGCTGGGCGGGTGGTCGCTGCACTGCGACGGCGCGGGAGTGGCCGTTTCCAGCAACGGGCAGCGCCTGCTGGCGCTGCTGGCGCTGCGCGGGCGGACGCAGCGCGACCTCGTGGCGGGCACGCTGTGGCCGGGCAACGACGACCAGAGCGCGCTGGCGAGTCTGCGGACCACGCTGTGGCGGGTGCGCAGGCGGGTGCAGGGGGCGATCGTCGGCGGGGGGCCGGAGATCGGGCTGGGGGAGCAGGTGTCGGTGGACGTGCACGAGCTGACGTCCACGGGGCAGCGGCTGCTGCGGCAGGAACCGGTGGCCGACTGGGCGGCGATCGGCCACACCCTCGCCCGGCAGGACCAGCTGCTGCCCGGTTGGTACGAGGACTGGGTGCTGGCCGAGCGGGAGCGCCTGCAGCAGTTGCAGGTGCACGCGCTGGAGATCGCCGCGGAGCGGCTGGTGCAGTCGAGCCAGCTGGCGACCGCGCTGGAAGTGGCGCAGGCGGCGACCGTCGTCGAACCGTTCCGCGAGACCGCGCACTGCGCGGTGGTCGAAGTGCTGCTCAAGCAGTCGAACCCGGCGCAGGCCCTGCGCCACTACCGGCGGTACGAGCAGCTGCTGGACCGGGAGCTGGGCATCGAACCGTCGCGGCGGCTGCGGGAGCTGGTGCGCCCGGTGCTCGGCGACCACGTGCGGGCCTGACGGGGGTGGACCCGGACGCCCGCGGGTGTCCGTGGGCGACGGGCTCCGCTGGGGATGGAGCTCGCCGCCCGCCGCGCCGGGGGGGGGGCCCGCCGCGGCCCGCACCGGCGGCCGGGGGGGGGGGGGGGGGGGGGGGGGGGCCCCCCCGCCCGCCCCCCCCCGCGCCCCCCCCGCCCCCCCGCCCGCCCCCGCCCCCCCCCCCCCCCCCCCCCCCCCCCCCCCCCCCCCCGGCCCCCCCCCCCCCCGCCGGGGCCCCCGGTGACCGGGGGTGGGGTGCCGCTGCGCACCCCACCCCGGCGACGCGTCACTGCAGGGTGGCGAAGGCGGCTTCGCGGGCGCGGGCCGCGTTCGGGGCGTTCTTCGCCTCCTCCGCGGCCTTCTGGTACGCCACCAGCGGATGTGCGGCGAGGGCGGAGCCGACGGCGGGCACCGCGGCGGCCCCCATCGACAGGCTGCTGACGCCGAGCCCGGCGAGCACGCCCGCCAGCAGCGGGTCCGACGCGGCCTCGCCGCAGACGCCGACGGGCTTGCCGAGCCGGTGCCCGGCCTGCCCGATCAGCGCGACCAGCCGCAGCAGCGCCGGTTGCCACGGGTCGTTGAGCCCGGCGAGCGCGCCGGACATGCGGTCGGCGGCGAACACGTACTGCGCGAGGTCGTTGGTGCCGACGCTGACGAAGTCGACGGCGTCGAGCACTTCGTCGGCGGTGAGCGCGGCGGCCGGGACCTCGATCATCACCCCGGCCCGGCCGAGGCCCGCGGCGCGCACCCGGTCGGCGAACCAGGCGGCCTCGTCGGCGGTGGCGACCATCGGCGCCATCACCGAGACCTTCGCGCCGGAGTCCTGCTCGGCCCCGGCGATGGCCTCCAGCTGCCGGTCCAGCACGCCGGGCCGCTCGAAGCAGACCCGCAGCCCGCGGACGCCGAGCGCCGGGTTCGGCTCGGTGCCCATGTCCAGGAAGGACAGCGGTTTGTCGGCGCCCGCGTCGAGGGTGCGCACGACGACCGGCCTGCCCTCGAACGGGGACAGCACTTCGGCGTAGGCGGCGCGCTGGGTGCGCACGTCGGGTTCCTCGTCGGCGCCGAGGTAGCAGAACTCGGTGCGGAACAGGCCGACGCCCTGCGCCCCGGCCTCCACCGCGAGCCGCGCGTCGACGGCGGACCCGACGTTGGCGACGATGGACACGGCGTGCCCGTCGGCGGTGCCGCCGGCGCCGTTCCAGTCCACGCCCCGCCCGCGCTCGGCGGCCCGGGTGCGCACCGGTTCGCCGGACGTCTCGACGCTGCCGGTGGCGCCGCCGACGAGCACGCCGACGACGGGCGCCGCGGCGAGGATGCCGCGGGCCGCGACGACGGCGGGGATGCCGAGCGCGCGGGCCAGGATCGCGGTGTGGCTGGTGGGGCCGCCCTCCTCGGTGACCAGCGCGAGCACCAGCCGCGGATCGAGGTCGGCGGTGTCGGCCGGCGCGAGGTCGCGGGCGAGCAGCACGCTCGGCCGGTCCAGGTCGGGCACGCCCGGCGGGGTGGCGCCGAGCAGTTCGGCGATGACGCGGTCCCGCACGTCGTGGATGTCCCGGACGCGTTCGGCGAGGTAGCCGCCCGCGTTGCGCAGCGCGTCGGCGAAGCCGTTGGCGGCTTCGTGCACGGCGCGCGGCGCGGGGAGCGCGTTGTTGGTGACCAGTTGTTCGGCTTGGGACAGCAGCGCCGGGTCCAGCGCCATGGCGGCGGTGGTCTCCAGCACGGCCTTGGCTTCGCCCCCGACGACTCCGGCACGTTCGAACAGCCGGTTCGCGACGGCTTCGGCGGCCGGGCGGATCCGGCGCGCTTCGGCCGCGGCGTCGGCGGGCGCCGGGGTCGCGGCCGGTTCGGGGAGGGCTTCGGCGACCCTGGCGACCGGGCCGGATGCTCGGCCGGAGCTGACTCCGACACCAGTGAACAGCGACATGGTCTAGACCATACCCTTCTCTTGCGGCCTCTCCTCGATCGTAGGCAGGGCTCATCCGATCGGCCCGGAAATGCACCGCCGGAACGGGCACGCCAGGTGATTCGGTGACCCAGTACGTACCCGTACGGAGCAGCGGTTCAGCTGACCGATGAGTAACCGATGAGTAGCCGTACGGATCCCGCCGGACCCCTTCGGCCGACAGAGTGTGCTCATGGCAACACAGCGCACAGCACGCACGATCGCAGGCCCCGCTTCCGACCTCGGCGACCTCGCCGATCCGATCGACCGGATCGCCGTGATGTTCACCGAGCTGGGGACCGAACTCGGCGTGCTCGGGGAGCAGCTTCGCGGTCCGGCCGCGCAGCGCGCAACGGCATCTGGGGAAACCACGACGAACACCGAAGGTGACACCGTGATCACTGGGGAACGCTCCGCACCGACCGGCGGCATCCTCGCCGCGCCACCCGACCGACCGACACCCGGCGGCAGCAGACGTGCCCGACCGGGCGCACCCGACCGGATCCCGCTCCCGACGGCGACGATCCGCACCGGGACCGCACCGATCCCCGGCGAGCCCGTCGACACCAGCTTCGCCGAACCGACGCAGACCCCGGCCGCGCCCGCGGCGGGGGCTGCCCCGTCTTCGGGGGCCGGTCGTGGCGAGCCGGGAGAGTCCGACTCCTGCGGAACTTCCGGCGAGCCCGGCTCGTCCGGTGGAACCCTCCCTTCCCACGAATCCGAGCCTTCCCACGAATCCGAGCCTCCCCACTACTTGGAGCCTTCCCGCGACTTCGGGACACCTCGCGAGCCCGACCCCGCCCTCGGTTCCGGTGCGTCCCAGGAGCCCGGTTCTCCTCGCGACCCCGATCCCTCCCTGGGTTCCGGCGCGGCGCGCGAGCCCCGTTCTCCCAGCGAGCCCCGTTCTCCCAGCGAATCCCGTTCTCCCGGCGAATCCCGTTCTCCCCGCGACTTCGCTCCTTCCCGCGATCTCGGCTCCTCGCACGACTCCGGCACGCCCAGCGACCCCGGCAGCCACGACGGTTCCAGCACCGTCGAGCCCGGCGCGGCGCGGAACTCCGCCGGACCCGCCACCTCCCAGCCCCCGGCCGGACCGGCCGCGCACTTCGTCCCGCCGCAGCCAGACGGACTGCTGACGTGGCTCAACCGCCCGGTCGGCGGCGGCTACCCGCAGCACCCGGCGACCGTTCCGCCCCCGCACCACCACGCACCGCTGCACCCGGCCTCGCACCCGTTCACCGGCACCGCGCCACCGCCCCCGCCGCGACCGACGCCGCTGGACCGGATGGCGAACTGGACCGCTCGGCAGGGCACCCGGCTGCTCGCCTGGGCCGGGGCCGCGATCACGCTGCTCGGCGTCGTGCTGCTCATGGTCATGGCCGTGCAGCACGGCTGGATCGGACCGGTCGGCCGGACCGCGGGCGGCGCCGCCCGGGGCGCGGTGCTGCTCGGGTGCGCGTTCCAGGTGCGGCGGCGCTCGACCGCGGCCGCCGGGGCGTTCGCGCTGGCCGCCACCGGCATCGCCGTGTTCTACCTGGACGTGCTGGCCGCGACCGCGCTCTACGAGTTCCTGCCCGCGCCGGCCGGGCTCGCCGCCGCCCTGGTGCTCGCGCTGCTCGGGTTGTGGCTGGCCGACCGCTGGCTCTCGCAGGCCCTCGCGGTCGGCGTGGTGCTGGGCTGCGCGCTGTGCGCGCCGCTGCTGTTCGGCCCGGTGCCGGCGGAACCCGCCTCCACCGCGCTGCTCACCGGGTTCCTCGTCGTGCTCAAGGTCGCCGCGATGCCGGTGCAGGTGCGCCGGTCCTGGCGCGGGCTCACCGCCGCCTCCGCGGTCCCGGCGGTGCTGGCCGCGGTCGTCGCCGACGGCCACGCGCTGCTCGCGGGCGACCCGTGGCCCGCGACGGCGGCCGCGCTGGCGGTGGCCTGCGCGGGAGTCGCGCTCGCCGTGGTCACCGCGCGCCACCGCCCGCGCGACCCGCTCGCGATCGCGCTGCTCGTCGCCGCCGGGGCCCCGACCCTGCTCGTCGCACCGCTGCTGGACCGCTGGTCCGCGCTGGGGGTGCTGGTGTTCGTCGCCGCGGCGCAGGGCGCGGTGTGGGCCGGTGGCCTGGCGAGCGCGGTGCCCCGGGTGCTCGGCACCGTCGCGGGCGGGATGGCCGCGCTGACCGCGTTCCAGGCGACGCTGCTGGTCGCCGGTGGTTCCGGCCGGTCGCTGGGGCTGCTCGCGGAGGCGGTGCTGCTGGCGCTGCTCGCGCACCGGTTGCGCGGCAGGGGACTGCTGCTGGGCGCCGCGCTGTTCGGCACCGCCGGAACGCTGCTCGCGCTGGTCGCCGAGGTGCCGCCGACGTCGTTCCTGCTCTTCCCCGCCGGGCCCTTCGCGGCCGGTTCGACCTCGGCAGTGCTCTCCGGTGTGGTCGCGTTCCTGCTGATCGGCGCCGCCGCCGCGAGCATCACCTGGTCCGCGGTCCGGTTGGGCGTGCTGGCGGCGAGCCCGCGCGCGGTGCTGCCCGCGGCCCTCGGCGTGCTCTACGGCGGGAGCGGCGCGGTGCTGGCGCTGAGCCTCCTGGTGGTGCCCGGCCCGGCCGGGTTCCTCGCCGGGCACGCCCTGATCACCGTCTCCTGGCTGGCGACCGCGCTGCTGGCGCTGCTGCGCGGGATCCGCTCGGTGTCCGCGCGCGTGACCGGGTTCGTGCTGGTCGGGGCCGCGCTGGCGAAGCTGCTGCTGTTCGACCTGGCGGCGCTGTCCGGGTTGGTGCGGGTGCTGGCGTTCCTCGCGGCCGGGCTCCTGCTGCTGGCCGGGGGCACCCGCTACGCGCGGCTGGTCGGGGAGCGCGAGGAGCGGGCCACCGCGTGATCGCGGGTCGGCGCGGGCGCGGCGACAGGTCGGTGTGTCGACATGTCGCCGCGTCGACACGCCCGGTCGTGCCTCGGGTCGACGTGTCGACATGTCGGCGGGGCGACTCGGCGGGAGCGACTCGGCGGGGCGGAGACCGCTCGGAGCGGACTTCGCGTCCGGCAGGTGCCGCGACGGCGGAGCTAGGCCGCGGCGGAGCCGAGGTCGAACGGTCGGGTGGGGCCAAGGCCGCGCCGGGTCGAGAAACAGCGGCTGGACCAAGACGGGCGCTGATCAAAACGGCCGTCGAAGACGGGCCCTGCGGGTCGGGACGGGGCCGGGTCGGGACGGGACGGGGCCGGGTCGAGACGGGGCCGGGTCGAGACGGCGCCGGGTCGAGATGACGCCGAGTCAAGACGTCGATGAGTCGAGACGGCGACATGTCGACAAATCGGCATGAGGCCCGGCGACTCCCGGATCACGTCCCCCGCGCAGCGTTCGCCGCAACTCCAACCACCGAACTCCGGAACGTTCCCACCCTTTCGGGGGTAGTTCTCGACCAAGTGGCATCCGCGCGACGCGGCCGCGCGTCAGACTGGATGAGTTGCTGCTCGCCGGTATCGCGCCACCGGCGATCGCAACCCCCAGGCGCCGGCCGTGACGCCCCCCGTGCGGCCGGCCCCTGGTCCCACTCCCGGGGAGCTCAGCGATCCCGCTTCAGGCCCAGGGCGTTCAAGGTGCCTTCGACGGGACCGGGCTTGTGGTCCGGCAGCAGCTCGGGGGCGTGCTCGCGCACCGCGTCCAGCACCTGCCCCGCCGACGGGTTCACCGCCGTCCAGTCGCCCAGCACGACCGTCGGCACCGTCTCGTTGCCGTCGGCGATCGAGCGGACCACCGCGGCCGCGTCCTGCTCCTGCCAGATGTCGACGTCCCGGTACTCCAGGCCCTGGCGCCGCAGGCCAGCCCGCAGCGACGTGCAGAACGGGCAACCCGGCCTGGTGTAGACGATCAGCTCCGCGGCGCCCATCGGCCGCACCTCCCTGCTTCCGGGCCGGAGCCCGTTGCCGTGATGTTCTCGTGCGCGCAGTGGTCCCCGCGTCCCCGGCTTCCGACGCGACCGCGTCCACCGGGAACGGCGTTCCCGAGCCCGGCGCTCCGGTTCCCGGGTGGCCCGGGCCCGCTCCCACGGTCGGGCGATCACCGACGAGTGATCCACTGGCCTCCACCGCGCAACGCCACCGCCGCTCGGCTTATTCCTGATCACCGAAACGGGCGTTCCACCGGTCCGGCCGCTACGACCCGTTACGGTGCCCGTGACGTCCCGATCCGCGCCGCAGCGCCAGCACCAGCGGCAGCACTCGATGGAGCGACCGCATGACGAGCCAGGGCACCCGGCGCGAACGCATCCGTGCGGCCACCGATCTGGAGATCCTCGAACACGCGCGCGCCCTGCTCATCGCGCAGGGGCGGGACGCGGTGACGTTGCGCGCCATCGCCCGCGAGCTCGGCATCACCGCGCCCGCGCTGTACCGCTACTACGACTCGCGGGAAGACCTGCTGCGCAGGCTCGGCGACGACGTCTGCACCGACCTGGTCGACGAGCTCAACGAACGGCTGGAGCAGGTGGACCCGGCTGATTTCCGCGGCAAGCTCAACGCGGTCTGCCACGGGTTCCGCCGCTGGGCGCTCGCCCACCCGAAGGAGTTCGCGCTGGTGTTCGCCACGCGGTCCGACGAGACCGGCGAACCGGGTGCGTCGGCGCGCGGCGACGGCTCGGACGACCGGTTCGCCGGGGTGTTCATGAGCGTCATCGGGCCGCTCATGGTCGAAGCGACCACGCTCGTGCGGCACGACGCCGCGCCCGCCGACCTGCAGGCCGAGCTCGCCGCCAACCAGCGGGCCCTCGCGCACGCCTTCGCCGAGGACGTCCCCGAGAGCGCCTACGACACCGATGCGGTGTTCGTGCTGCTGCGCTGGTGGGTGCGGTTGTACGGGCACGTGGCGCTGGAGGTGTTCGGGCGGTTCCCGTTCGCGCTGGTCAACTCGGACCGCTTGTACGAGTCGCAGCTCGACGAGCTGGCCGCGGAGATCGGCATCGCCTGATCCGGGCGAGAACGCTCCGCGGCGCGATCCGGTTGCCCGCCGGTCCGGGATCTCACTCCTGCCCGGCCGGGGGCATCCTCGGCCGGTGCCGCGCGTCTTGTGGTCGAGGAACACGACGACCGCCAGGAGGCACCACATGCTCAGCACCGCGAAGTTCCGCCGCGTCGCCACCGCCACCGCGCTCAGCGCCCTGGTCGGCGGAGGTGCGCTGCTCACCGCGGGCGCGGCAGCCGCCGCGGACGCCCCCGAGTACCCCTGGTGCACGCCGGGTGACCTGGACGTCTCGGTGGCGGAGGGCCACGCGCCGGACGACGGGCGGCTGTTCGCTATCACCTTCGCGGCGAAGCCCGGGGTGTCCTGCGAGGTCGAGGGCGCGCCGTCGTCCCTGATCTTCTTCGACGGAGAGGCGCAGCAGCCCGTCGAGGTGATCAGCCCCGAGCCGGGTTCCGCGCAGCGGTACACGATCGACGAGCAGCACCCCGGCGTCGCCTACGTGGCCACCCCGCCGGAGTCCTCCGACCCGATCCCGGTATCGACGGCCCAGCTCACCCTGCCGCAGGGCGGCGGGATCGGCGTCGACTGGCCGAGCGCGATCGACGGCCCCCTCCACGTCGGCGACATCGGCCCGGCGGTGAGCTGACGAGGGCCCTCGCAGCCGCGGGCCGCCGGAGCACGAACCACCCGCGGGTTCTCGACGGGATCCGTGCGAGCACGGCGCCGTCGCCCGTGGCGCGGCCACCGGTGAACGTTCCCGCAGCGGGACGGCCAACCGGGGTTCCGCCAGGCTCGGCGCGAGGCGGGTTCGGCAGCGGGGTGCGCGGCCGGGGGACCGGGAGAGGGGAACGGTTCCCCGGCCGCGCGTGTGACACCCCTGCTTCCCGGTCCCCACCGGGTTTCTCCGCGATTCGGACCGAGGCCGCATTCTTCGGGGTGGTGCGGATCGGGGTCCGAATCGGACAGGATCGTCGGCTCAGTAGCCGAAGTCCTGGGTCCAGGTCGAGCCGCCGTCGTCGATGCCGACGCCGATGCTCTTGAGCGAGCAGTTCAGGATGTTGCGCTTGTGCCCGTCGGACTTCATCCAGGCGTCCATGACCTGTTCGGCGCTGCGCTGCCCCTGGGCGATGTTCTCGGCGCCGGCGGACGGGTGACCGGCCTTCTTGATCCGCTGGTCGAAGGTGACGCCTTCCGGCGTGGTGTGCGAGAAGTAGCCGCGGGTGGCCATGTCGGAGCTGTGCCCGGTGGCGGCTTCGGCGAGCCGCTGGTCTGCGGTGACCGGCCCGCAACCGGCGTTCGCCCGCTGTTCGTTCACCAGCTCGACGACGCGCTGCTGCTGCCCGGTGTCGGCGGCGAACGCTTGAGCCGGAACCGCGATCCCGGCCCCGAGCGCCACTGCCGCGAGACCCGAAGCGATTACGGAACGTTGCGAATTGGTCCATGCCATGGGGCCGAAAGCTACCCAAGGCGAGTGAGATTGTTCCGTTATATGTGCGCCAAGGCACAGATCAAGACACTATCCGTGCTCAAAGTCGTTCCGATCTTTTCACCCATATGGGCGTAGATCAATTCCTCTCATTCACCACGCAACAGTGTCGGATCGAACAGGAACCGGAAGAATCCGGGTACCGCACGACAGCGGCCCCCCCCCCCCCCCGGGGCGGGGGGGCCCCCGGGGGGGGGGTGCGCGCGGGGGGCGGGGGGGGGGCGGGGGCGGGGGGGGGGGCCCGGGGGGCCGCGCCCGCGCCGAGGGCCG
>NZ_JAIUJZ010000047.1:0-22078 GCF_020176775.1 Saccharopolyspora sp. 6M | reverse complement strand
CCCCAACCCCCCCCCCCCCCGCCCCCCGCCCCCCCCCCCCACCCCGCCCCCCCCCCCCCCCCCCCCCCCCCCGCCGGGCCCGGGGGCGCCCCCCCCCCCCCCCCGGTTCCGGAGATCAGCCGAGGGTGCGGTCGTGCGCGCGCTGCGCGTCCTGCCGCGCGTGCTCCGCGCCCGTCGCGATCGGCGCCGTCAGCCACTGGCGGGGCAGGCCGAACGCCTCCACCAGCTCGACGGCGTGCGGCCGCAGGCCCTGGCAGAGCCCGTTCACCGCCTCGGTCACCGCCTTCGCGCGCCGCGGCGTGATCCGCTCGTGCTCCAGGAACCAGCCGCGGTCCTCCTCGATCGTGCTGAGCACGTACAGGTCGCACACCCGCTCCAGCAGCTGCGCCGTCGCCGGGTCGGGGCACCGCTCGACACCGGCGACGAACGCCTCCAGCACGACCCGGTCGATGTGCACCCGCGCCGCCCGCAGCACGTGGTCCTGGGCGTTGTTGAACACCGCGAACGGGTCGGCGTCCTTGCCCGCGGCGCGGCGCAGCCTGCGGGCGAGCCCGTCGAGCACGTGCCGCTCGCGCTCGTCGAACAGCTTCAGCTGCCAGCCGCGGTCGAACACCGCGTCCTCGTCGTCCCGCGCCGCGTCGATCAGGCGCTGCACCAGCGACTTCGCCGCGGTGCGCTCGATGACGGTGCCGACGAACTGGTCGGCGACGAAGCGGGCCATGCCGACGGTGCCGAGCTCGTCGAACTGGTCCTTGTAATCGGTGAGCAGCCCCTTCGCGACCAGCTGCAGCAGCACCGTGTTGTCGCCCTCGAAGGTGGTGAACACGTCGGTGTCCGCCTTGAGCTGCGGCAGCTGGTTCTCCGCCAGGTAGCCGGCGCCGCCGCAGGCCTCGCGCGCGGTCTGGATGGCGTGCGTGGCGTGCCAGGTGGTCACCGCCTTGAGCCCGGCCGCGCGGGACTCTAGCTCGCGCTGCGCCCGCTCGTCGCCGGAGACCGAGACGTCGTGCAGCGTCTGCACCAGCTGCTCCTGCGCGAAGTGCAGCGCGTAGGACTTCGCCAGCGCCGGCAGCAGCTTGCGCTGGTGGGCGAGGTAGTCGAGCACCACGGTCTCCTCCGAGGTGCCCGGGCGGTCGAACTGCCTGCGCGCGGTCGCGTAGCGCAGCGCGATCTCCAGCGCGAGCTTCGCGGTGCTGCCCGCCGTCCCCGCCACCGAGATCCGGCCGCGGATGAGCGTGCCGAGCATGGTGAAGAACCGCTTGCCGGTGCTCTCGATCGGGCTGCTGTAGGTGCCGTCGGCGGCCACGTCGCCGTAGCGGTTGAGCAGCGATTCGCGCGGCACCCGCACCTGGTCGAAGGTGATCCGGCCGTTGTCGACCCCGTTGAGCCCGGCCTTGCGACCGCAGTCGGACAGGTGCACGCCGGGCATCGGCGCGCCCTGCTCGTCGCGGAGCGGCACCAGCAGCGCGTGCACGCCGTGCCGCTCGCCGCCGGTGATGAGCTGGGCGAACACCACCGCCATCCGCCCGTCGCGGGCGGCGTTGCCGATGTACTCCTTGCGCGCCGATTCGTGCGGGGTGTGCACGACGAACTCTTCGGTCGCCGGGTCGTAGGTGGCGGTGGTGCGCAGGTGCTGCACGTCCGATCCGTGACCGGTCTCGGTCATCGCGAAGCAGCCGGGCAGGTCCAGGTTCATGATCGAGGGCAGGTAGCGCTCGTGGTGGCGCTCGGTGCCGAGCGCCTGCACCGCGCCGCCGAACAGGCCCCACTGCACACCGGACTTGACCATCAGCGACAGGTTCCCGGCGAGCATCTCCAGCGAGACGACGGAGCCGCCGACGTCGCCCCGGCCGCCTTGCGCGACGGGGAAGCCGATCTCGGGGATGCCGCTCTTGACCAGCAGGTGCAGCTGTTCGAGGGTCTGCGCGCGGTGGGCCTCGGTGTCGAGGTGGTCGCCGGGCGGGAGTTCGGTGCCCTCCAGGGCTTCGCGCACCTTGGCGCGGACTCCAGCCCAGCGCCCGTCGAGCAGCGTCGCCAGTTCGGTCGCGTCGAACCGGGCGGGGGTCTTCGGGATGTCCATGCCAGCCTCCACAGGTCTGGTGCCGTCGGCGCCGAGCTTAGTTACTCGCCAGTAACTCGACCATGTGACCTCGCTCGCCACCGCGCCCGTGATGCGGGCCGCGATCGATCCTGCCGACCCGCGGCCACCGCCCACCGCCCCGACACGCGGACGAGCGCGAAACGGCCCGCCACCCGGGAGCCGGGGGAGCGGGCCGCTCGTGCGGAACGGGGTCAGGCCACGACGTTGACCAGCCGGCCCGGCACCACGATCACCTTGCGCGGCTCCTCGCCGTCCAGCGCCGCGACCACCTTCTCGTCGGCCATCGCCGCCGCGCGCACCTCGTCCTGGCCCGCGGACGCGGGCACCACGACGCGGGAGCGGACCTTGCCGTTGATCTGGATCGGGTACTCGGCGGTGTCCTCCACCAGGTAGCGGTCGTCGGCCGCCGGGAACGGGCCGCGCGCCAGGCTCTCGGCGTGGCCCAGCCGCTGCCACAGCTCCTCCGCCAGGTGCGGCGTCAGCGGCGCGACCATCAGCACCAGCGGCTCCACCACCGCGCGCGGCGTGCCCGCCGCGCCCGAGTACGCCTTGGTGACCCGGTTGTTCAGCTCGATCAGCTTCGCCACCGCCGTGTTGAACCGCAGCGCGTCGAAGTCCTCCCGCACGCCGTCGATCGTCTTGTTCAGGGCGCGCAGCACCTCGTCGTCCGGCTGCTCCTCGGTGACGCGCAGCTCGCCGGTGGTCTCGTCGACGACGTTGCGCCACAGGCGCTGCAGGAACCGGTGCGAGCCGACGACGTCCTTCGTCGCCCACGGCCGCGAGGTGTCCAGCGGGCCCATCGCCATCTCGTACAGCCGCAGCGTGTCGGCGCCGTAGGCGTCGGCCATCTCGTCTGGGGAGACGGAGTTCTTCAGGCTCTTGCCCATCTTCCCGTACTCGCGGCGCACCTCCTCGCCGTCGAAGAAGAACTTCCCGTCCCGCTCCTCGACCTGCTCGGCGGGCACGTACACGCCGCGCGCGTCGGTGTAGGCGAACGCCTGGATGTAGCCCTGGTTGTACAGCCGCCGGTACGGCTCCTCCGAGCTCAGGAAGCCCAGGTCGAACAGCACCTTGTGCCAGAACCGGGAGTACAGCAGGTGCAGCACCGCGTGCTCCACGCCGCCGACGTACAGGTCCAGCCCGCCCGGGTCGGTCGCGCCGTGGCTCGCCGGGCGCGGGCCCATCCAGTACCGCTCGTTGGCGGGGTCGACGAACTCGGAGTCGTTCACCGGGTCGATGTAGCGCAGCTGGTACCAGCAGGAACCGGCCCACTGCGGCATCACGTTGGTGTCGCGGCGGTAGTGCTTGAGGCCGTCGCCCAGGTCCAGCTCCACCTCGGCCCACTCGGTGGCCTTCGCCAGCGGCGGTTCGGGGCTGCTGTCCGCGTCCTCCGGGTCGAAGGTGCGCGGCGAGTAGTCCGCGACCTCCGGCAGCACCACCGGCAGCGAGCTCTCCGGCACGCCCAGCGGCTCGCCGTCCTCGCCGTAGACGATGGGGAACGGCTCGCCCCAGTAGCGCTGCCGGGCGAACAGCCAGTCCCGCAGCTTGTACTGCACGGTGCCGGTGCCGTGGCCGCGCTCGGCCAGCCAGTCGACGACGGTGCGCTTGGCCTCGTCCAGGTCCAGCCCGTTCAGGTCCAGCCCGGCCGCGGGGTTCGCGGAGTTGATCCGCGGCCCGTCACCGGTGAAGGCGCCGTCGACGTGGTCCTCGGTGGGCTGCACGGTGCGCACCACCGGCAGCTCGAAGGCCTGCGCGAAGTCCCAGTCGCGGGTGTCCTCGCCGGGCACCGCCATGATCGCGCCGGTGCCGTAGCCCATCAGCACGTAGTCCGCGACGAACACCGGGATCCGGCTGCCGTTGACCGGGTTGGTGGCCCACGCGCCGGTGAACACGCCGGTCTTGTCCTTGTTCTCCTGGCGGTCCAGGTCGGACTTCATCGACGCGGTGCGGCGGTAGTCGGCGACGGCCTGCGCCGGAGTGGGGGCGCCGCCGGTCCAGCCGTCGCGGGTGCCCTCCGGCCACTCGGCCGCGGTCAGCTCGTCGACCAGCGGGTGCTCCGGGGCCAGCACCAGGTAGGTGACGCCGAACAGGGTGTCCGGGCGGGTGGTGAAGACCTCGACCCGCTCGGCGGAGCCGTCCAGCGCGAAGGTGACGTTGGCACCCTGCGAGCGGCCGATCCAGTTCCGCTGCATGCTCTTGACCTTGTCCGGCCAGTCCAGCCGGTCCAGGTCGTCCACCAGCCGGTCGGCGTAGGCGGTGATCCGCATCATCCACTGCTTGAGGTTGCGGCGGAACACCGGGAAGTTGCCGCGCTCGGTCAGGCCGTCGGCCGTGACCTCCTCGTTCGCCACCACGGTGCCCAGGCCGGGCGCCCAGTTCACCGGCGCCTCGGACAGGTACGCCAGCCGGTAGGAGTCGATCAGCTCGCGCTGCTCGGCGCGGTCCAGCTCGGCCCAGGGACGCCCGTCCGGGGTGCTGCGCACGCCGTCGGCGAACTCCTGCTCCAGCTCGGAGATCCGCCGTGCCCGGCCCTTGCCGCCGTCCGCGTCCGGGTCGTACCAGGCGTGGAACACCTGCAGGAAGATCCACTGGGTCCACTTGTAGAACTCGATGTCGGTGGTGGCGATGCGACGGCGCTCGTCGTGGCCCAGGCCCAGCCGGCGGATCTGGCGCAGGTAGCGCTCGATGTTCTGCTCGGTCGTGGTGCGCGGGTGCGTGCCGGTCTGCACCGCGTACTGCTCGGCGGGCAGGCCGAACGCGTCGAAGCCCATCGTGTGCAGCACGTTGCGGCCCAGCATCCGGTGGAAGCGGGCGTAGACGTCGGTGCCGATGAAGCCCAGCGGGTGCCCGACGTGCAGCCCCGAACCGGAGGGGTACGGGAACATGTCCTGGATGAACAGCTTGTTCGCCGCGTCCAGCTCGGAACCGGTGCTCAGCGGCCCGGACGGGTTCGGCGCGTGGAAGGTGCCGAGCTCCTCCCAGCGCTGCTGCCAGCGCTGCTCGACCTGCGCCGCCGTCTCCGCGGTGTAGCGGAACCGGGGCGTCTCCTCACCCCCGCCCGACGTTCCCGTCGGCTCGCTCGTCGCACCTGCTGCCTGGCCGCTCATCAACCGCGTTTCCTTCCCTGCTCACCGCGCGGATCGCACACCCCCAGTGTGCCGCCCACCCCCAACCGCTTTTCCGCAGGCCCGTCCGGAGGCCGCGCGGCGGGTCGCCGGTGGCCGGACGATCCCGGGCGGCACCGCTGATCGGAACCCCTGCTCGCCGTGTGATCCAGCGAACGCCACCGGGTAGCGCGCGGATGCCGGGACGGGGCCGGTCGTACCCTGTCCAGGTGATGGCTGTGCAGATGGTCTTGTGCGCGCTGCTCGTCGTACTCGGCGCGGCGCTGGTGTTCATCGGGTGGCGCGGACTGCGGAGCCAGCTGCCGCCGAACCGCTACGTGGGTGTGCGCACGCCGGCGACGCTGCGCAGCGAAGAGGCGTTCGAGCTCGGCAACCGGGTCGCGGCGCCCGCGATGCTCGCCGGTGGCGCCGTGGCGATCCTCGCCGGCGTGTCCGAGCCGCTGCTGAGCACGACGACCAGCGCGGTCGTCGTCGCGGTGCTCGGCATCGCCGGTGCGTTCGCGCTGATGGTCGTCGGCGGTGTCCTGGGCAACCGGGCCGCCGAGGCGATCCCGGCACCGGTCGCCGCCGGTTGCGGCGGCTGCCCCGGCGGCTGCTGCGGCTGACCCCACCTCGACGTCGGAACGCCCGCGGAGATCGATCCGCGGGCGTTCTCGCGTTCCGGGCTAGTTGACCTTCACGTCACCGGGGTGGGTGGCGAGGAAGGCCAGCGGGGTGCCCTGGCGGCGCAGCACCCGCCCCCACAGGTCCGCGCCGGGCGCGACGATCACGTCGTCCGGCAGCGCGGGCACCACGATCCAGTCGCCGCGTTCGATCTCCCCGGCGAGCTGCTTGGCGTCCCACCCGGCGTAGCCCGCGAAGAAGCGCAGGCCGCGGGCGCGCGGCACCAGGTCCTCCGGGTCGCCGTCGAGGTCGACGAGCCCGACCGGCCCGCGCACCCCGACCATGCCGCTGATCCGGCCGACGTCCTCCCCGGCGCGCAGCGCGGCGAGGCAGATCGCGGTGCGCTGCTCGACGGGGCCGCCGACGTACAGCGAGGGCGGTTCGCTGGCGTGCGGGGCCCACTGCGGCAGCACGTCGCTGACGGCGACCTCGCTGGGCCGGTTGAGGATGACGCCGAGGGTGCCTTCGTTCCGGTGGTGGATGATGTAGACCACCGTCCGGCGGAAGTTCACGTCGAGCAGCTGCGGAGCAGCCACCAGCAGCGTCCCCGGCTCCACCTCCGCGTCTGGTTCCACCCCCGCATGATCGCAGAGCGGAAAGCCGCCTGGCGTGACCGTGCCGCGAACGCGGGCGGTTTCCGGCGCTCACGACCGCTCGATCGACCCGCTCGACTGCGAACAGTGAATCTTGCGTGCTCAGCGATTCACCTGAGTATTAATAGATCGAGCTGACCAGGGAGAACGCGAATCGGGAACGCTCGTCTCGACGCGTGGCGCCTGAGCCCGGCCGGGAGGTGCGATCGGCGGAGTCGCGAAGCCCACTCGCCGCCAACCTTCCGCACCCGCCGCGCAGCCCGGCGGATCAGGCCTCGCCGGGGACCTCGATGCCCTGTTCGGCGGCCCAGCGGTGCAGCTCGGCGACGGCGTCCTCGTGCTCCATCGGGCCGCGGTCCAGCCGGGCGTCCTTCAGGTGCTTCCACGCCCGGCCCACCAGCGGCCCCGGCGGCAGCCCCAGCAGCCGCATGATCTCGTTGCCGTCCAGGTCCGGGCGGACCCGCGCCAGGTCCTCCTCGGCGGCGATCCGCTCGATCCGCTCCTCGAGATCGTCGTAGGAGCGCTGCAGCGCGTTCGCCTTCCGCTTGTTCCGCGTCGTGCAGTCGGCCCGCACCAGCTTGTGCAGCCGGGGCAGCAGCGGGCCCGCGTCCGTCACGTACCGGCGCACCGCCGAATCGGTCCACTGCCCGTCGCCGTAGCCGTGGAAGCGCAGGTGCAGGTACACCAGCTCGCAGACCTGGCCGACGATCTCCTTCGAGTAGCGCAGCGCCCGCAGCCGCTTGCGGGCCATCTTCGCGCCGACCACCTCGTGGTGGTGGAAGCTGACCCCGCCGCCCGGCTCGAACCGCCGGGTGCCCGGCTTGCCGATGTCGTGCAGCAGCGCCGCCAGCCGCAGCACCAGGTCGGGTTCGCCGTCCGGGTCGGCCGCCCGCTCCAGGTCGATGGCCTGCTCCAGCACCACCAGCGAGTGCTCGTAGACGTCCTTGTGCTGGTGGTGCTCGTCGATCTCCAGCCGCATCGCCGACACCTCGGGCAGCACGTGCTCGGCCAGGCCGGTCTCCACCAGCAGTTCCACGCCCTTGCGGGGGTACCGGCCGCACAGCAGCTTCGACAGCTCCGCCTGGATCCGCTCCGGGGTGATGCGGGCGAGCTCGTCGGCCATCTCGCGCATCGCCGCCAGCACCCGCTCGGCCGGTTCGAACCCGAGCTGGGCGGCGAACCGGGCGGCGCGCAGCATCCGCAGCGGGTCGTCGGCGAACGACTCCTGCGGGGTCGCGGGGGTGTCCAGCCTGCCGCCTGCCAGGTCCGCGAGGCCGTCGTGCAGGTCCACGAGTTCGCGGGCGCCCAGCTCGACGGCCATCGCGTTCACCGTGAAGTCGCGGCGCAGCAGGTCGCCCTCGATGGTGTCGCCGAACGCCACCTCCGGGTTGCGGGTGACGCCGTCGTAGCTGTCGGCGCGGAACGTGGTGATCTCCACCGTGGTGCCGCGCTTGTAGGCGCCGAGGGTGCCGAACTCGATCCCGGTGTCCCAGACGGTCTCCGCCCAGCCGTCCAGCAGCTCCCGCACCCGCTCCGGGCGGGCCGCGGTGGTGAAGTCCAGGTCGGTGCCGAGCCTGCCCAGCAGCGCGTCCCGGACGCTGCCGCCCACCAGGTACAGCCGATGGCCCGCGGCGGCGAACCGCTCGGCGAGCTCCGCGACGACCGGGGCGGCCTCGACCAGCTCGGCGACCGCGCTGCGCTGGGCCTCCGTCGGCTGCGCGCTGGGCTGGGCCTCGCGGGCGCGGGCGCGCAGGTCGGTCTCGTCCGGGGCGTCACGGGTCGAAGGGGCCACGGGGAGAGGATATCGGCTGCTCAGCGAAGGATCTCCGGGGCCGCTTCGACCACCGGTGCGGTCGCTGATCGCATTACCATCGGCCGCATGCCTCCGTCGCCCGGCCGCTCCGGCGGCGCACAGCCGGGGCGCCGGAACCGCCGCCGGCGCCGGCGGCTGCGGACCGTGGACGAAACCTCCGCCGGGGGGCTGGTGGTCGCCGAGCCGGAACGGCTCGCTGCGATCATCGGGAGGTCCGACCGCAGGGGGCGACTGCTGTGGTCGTTGCCGAAGGGCCACATCGAGCCTGGTGAGACGCCGGAGCAGACCGCGGTGCGCGAGGTCGCGGAAGAGACGGGGATCATCGGACGGGTGACGGTGGCGATCGGCACGATCGACTACTGGTTCGTCGCCGGCGACCGGCGCGTGCACAAGACGGTGCACCACTTCCTGCTGGACGCGGTCGGCGGAGAACTTTCGGACGAGGACGTGGAGGTCACCGAGGTGGCTTGGGTGCCGCTAGGTGAACTGGACGAGGTGCTGGCCTACGCCGACGAACGGCGTCTGGTGCGGCACGCGCTCGCGCTGCTCGGCGATCCCCAGCCGGGCGCGGACGAGCAGGGGAGCGGCAAGACTCCCCGGAACACGGGAACGGAGCCGGGGTGAGGTGTCTGCTAGCCGCAGTGGTCGCGGTCCTGCTGATCAGCGGGATTCCGATCACCTCGGCCCGCACGGCGAGCGCGCAGGGGTCCGACGCGACCCAGCTCGAAGTGACCAAAGTCACGCCGTCGGTGGTCTCGGGCTCGACCGGTGAGGTGAGCATCAGCGGCCGGATCACCAACCGGTCCGGCAGCACCATCAACGGCATCGAGGCCCGCGTGCAGCGCGGCTACCCGACCCAGTCGGACCCCGCCGTGCAGGACGCGCTGCGCGGCAACGCCGCCACGGTCGACGAGACGAGCTTCCGGCCGCTGATCGACACCCTCGCCCCGGGCCAGCAGGCCCCGTTCGAGCTGAAGGTGCCGCTCACCGGGCCCGACTCGCTGGAGATCGCCGAATCCGGCTCGTTCCCGCTGCTGGTCAACGTCAACGGCCAGCCCGACGACGGCGGGCGCGCGCGGATCGGCGAGTCCCGCTTCCTGCTGCCGGTGCTGGCCCCGCCCGGTGCCCCGCCCGCGAAGCCGGCGGAACCCGCGGCGATCGCCGTGCTGCTGCCGATCGTCGACTACCCGCGGATGCAGCAGGAGGGCACGCCGGACCAGCGGGCCGTGCTCGCCGACGACGCGCTCGCCGCCTCGCTCACCCCCGGCGGCAGGCTCTACGACCTGGTGCAGTCCGTGGTGGACGGCGCGGGCGCCGGATCGCCGCTGGGCAACGGGTTGTGCGTCGCCGTCGACCCCGACCTGCTGGCCACCGTCCAGGCCATGAGCCGCGGCTACCTGGTGCGGCGGCCCGACGGCGGGACGCAGGAGGGCACCGGGGCGGCTTCGGCGCAGCTGTGGCTGAACAAGCTGCGCGAGGCGACCGCCGGGCGGTGCGTGCTGGCGCTGCCCTACGCCGACTCGGACCTGCTCGCCCTGGAGCACGCCGGTCTGCCCGACCTGATCAAGGGCTCGTTGGACGGCGCGAGCCTGGTGAAGCAGGTGCTGGCCACCGAACCGCGCCGCAGCGTGCTCTGGCCCATCGAAGGAGCGCTGGACGAGCCGATCTCCCGCAGGCTCACCGGCCTCGGCATCGACACGGTGCTCGTCGACCCGGCCTCGACGTCCACCGGCTCGCCGGCCCCGTCCCGGCTGTTCGAGGACGGGCCGACGGCCCTGCCGATCGATCCGCTGCTGTCCGGGGCGCTGGACCCCAACCACGGCGGCCCGCGCGAGACGACGGCGATGTCCCCGGAGGACGGCGGCGCGGCCAGCGTGCAGAACGCGCTCGGGGCGCTCACCTACCGCGCCACGCTGGGCGCCCAGGACGGCGCGACCTCGGTGCTGGCGCCGCCGCGGCGCTGGAACCTCAGCGGGGAGGACCTGCGTTCGCTGCTGGACGGCCTGCGCGGCCTCGCCGAAGCCGGGTACGTGCGCCCCGCGGGGCTGCCCGAGCGCGGCGGCGAGGCGGAGCAGAGCGACGCGGCGCTGCCGGTGGCGCGACCGGAGTACCCGGCGGAGAACGCCGCCGAGGAGATCCCGCAGCCGGTGCTCGACCAGCTCGCCGAGCAGAACTACAAGGTCGGCGACCTGTACCGCTCCAGCGAGAAGGACCCGGCGACCGACCTGGACCGGGCGGCGCTCACCACGCCGCTGCGCAACGGGCTGCTGCGCGGCGCCTCCAGCGCCTGGCGCAACGACCCGGCCGCGGCCCGGCACTGGGTGCGGGTCGCCACCGACACCCTCGACGGGGTGCTCTCACAGGTCAGGCTCGACGAGTTCGCCGGGAAGATCACGCTCACCGCGTCGAACGCGCCGATCCCGATGACCGTCACCAACGACCTGCCGGTGACCGTGTCGGTGCGGCTGCGCATCCCCGCGACGGCCGGGCTGGAGACCCGCGACCTCGGCGTCATCCGGGTACCCGCGCAGGGGCGCAGGCACTTCCGGTTGGAGACCGAGGTGCACCGGGCGGGCCAGTTCACCGTCGACGTGGCGGTCACCACCGAGGCCGGGACGAAGCTGGGCACGGCGAAGCGGATCCAGCTGCAGTCCTACACCTACGACCCGTTCACCGTCGGCCTCACCGCGATCGCCAGCGCGCTGCTGGTGATCCTGTCCGGGCGGCGCATCCTGCGCCGGTTGCGGGCGCGCCGGGCCCGCTTGGCCGCGGCAGGCGCGGGGCAGGGCCCCGCCTCGGAAGGTGGGGAGGCGTCCGTCGCCGAGTCCACCGCGGTCTCCGGCAGCACCACCGAAAGTGACCGCAGCCCGAGCTGACATCCTGGTCCGGCCACCCGCGGGAGTGACACCCCGCGAGCCGGCACAGGCGGTGAGTGAAGGGCACAGGCAGTGAACCGAGACAGCGACGCGGAAGCACGGCGGCACCCGGCGGGTCCGGGCGGTCCCGGCGGCCCGGCGGCTCCCGCCGACGATCGGACGCAGCACATCCCGCGTGTCGAGCCCGGTGGCCCGCCGCAGGCGCCCCGGCCGCAGCAGCCGGTGCCCGCAGCGGCCCGGCCGGTGCCCGCCGAACGCGGTGCCGCCGCGCGATCCGGCTGGCACGCCGCCGAGACGCAGCCCATCCCGGCGGTGCTGCCCGAACCGGGTCTCGACCAGGCCGCCGAGCAGACCCAGGAGCAGACCCAGGTGCTGCGCCCCACCGGCGGCGGCGGTGGCGGCGGCAAGTCGCTGCTGCGCGCCAGCGGCTCGATGGCGATCGCCACCCTCATCAGCAGGATCACCGGTTTCGGCTGGAAGATCCTGCTCGCGCTGATCATCGGCTTCGGCGTCGAGAACGACTCCTTCACCGTGGCGAACAACCTGCCGAACAGCGTGTTCGAGCTGCTGATCGGCGGGGTGCTGACCAGCGTGATCGTGCCCGTCCTGGTGCGCGCGCAGAAGTCGGACTCCGACGGCGGCGAGTCCTACATCCAGCGGCTGCTGACGCTGTCGGTCGTGATGCTGGTGATCGGCACCGCGCTCGCCGTCGTCGCGGCACCGGGGCTGGTGTGGCTGTACGTCCGCGACGGGGGCAACGCCAGTCCGGAGCTGGCCACCGCGTTCGCCTACCTGCTGCTGCCGCAGATCCTGTTCTACGGGATCAGCGCGTTGATGAGCGCGATCCTGCAGGCCAAGCAGATCTTCAGCCCACCGGCCTGGGCTCCCGTCGTCAACAACATCGTCGTGATCGCCACCATCTGCGTCTACTGGACGCTGCCCGGCGAACTCACCGTCAACCCGATCCGGATGACCGACGCGCACCTGCTGACGCTGGGGATCGGGGTCACCCTCGGCGTCGTCGCGCAGGCGTTCATCCAGGTCCCGGCGCTGCGCCGCACCGGATTCCGGTTCCGCTGGCGGTGGGGCTGGGACCCGCGGCTCAACGAGTTCGGCGGCCTCGCGCTGTGGATGCTGGCCTACGTCGGCGTCAGCCAGATCGGCCTGATGGTGATGAGCGGCGTCGGCACCCGGGCCGTCGTGTGGTCGATGTACAACTACGTGTGGATGCTGCTGCAGCTCCCGTACGGCGTCATCGGGTTCTCCGTGATGACCGCGATCCTGCCGCGGATGAGCGGGGCCGCCGCCGACCACGACTACCCGAAGGTCGTCGCCGACCTGTCCCTGGGCAACCGGTTGTCCACGGTCACGCTGCTCCCGATCAGCGGCGTCATGAGCGCCATCGGGCTCCCGCTGGCGTTGGCCCTGTTCTCGGTCGGCAAGAGCAGCGGCGATGCCGGGCAGATCGGTATCGCGCTGGCCGTCTCGGCGTTCGGCGTGCTGCCCTACGCGATCACGATGATGCAGATGCGCGTCTTCTACGCGCTCAAGGACGCCCGGACGCCGACGCTGATCATGGTCGTGATGACCGTGGTCAAGGTCGGGCTGGCGCTGCTGTGCGGCCTGGTCGAAGACCCCGAGATGGTCCTGTACGCCCTGGTGTTCATCAACTCGTTCAGCTTCGTGGTCGGCTGGGTGGTCGGCGAGGTCTGGCTGCGCCACCGGCTCGGGCGGCTCGAAGGGCGCGTCTTCCTGATCACGCTCGGCAAGACGCTGCTGGCTTCGGTCCTCGGCGGCCTCGTGACCTGGGGCGTCGTGCTCGGCGTGGACGCCGTGGTCCCCGGCGAAGCGGGGTCGGGAACGGGCTGGTTGCAGCTGCTCGCGGGCACGGTCGTCGGCTTCGCGGTCATCTTCGGCCTGATGGCGTTGTTCCGGGTGCGGGAACTGGAACCCGCGATCGGGCGGGTCAGGGCCATGCTGCGCCGTTGAGCGACGCCGCACCCCCACCGGCCGGCGGCGGGTGCGGGGGATCGGCCGCGCCGGCGGCGACCGGTCCGCACCGCCGGCGAACGACTCCGCACCTCGTCGCGCGTGCGGCGGTCGCCCGCCGGGCACGAACCGCGCGGTGCGGCGGCACCGCTTCCGCCCCGCCCGCGACCCGGGTGCGGAGGCGACCGCCGACCTGGCTCGACCGGTGCCGACCAGGGCGGGCGCGATGCCCGGTCCGGCGGTGTTGCTCCGGGTGCGGGAACCGCGGCCTGCGATCGGGCGGCTCACCGCTCTGCTGCGTCGTCGTTGACATCGGCGTCACGTACCCTCGGAGCGGAAGTCTTCTCCCGTGGGGAGGGGGTGTTCAGTGCCCCCCGGCTGGAGCGGGAGGAGCGGGAGAGGGAAGGTGAGCAGCAAACCGACCAGGCAAGCGATGCCGGAACGTGACGCGGGCGATTCGACGGCGGACGACGCCGAACAGCTGACCCCCGGGGCGGTACTCGACCACGGCCGATACCGCCTGCTGGAGAAGGTCGGCGCGGATCCCCGGTGCGACGCGCAACTGTGGCGGGCCAAGGACGGTGTGCTCGGACGCGACGTCGCGCTGACCATCCTGACCGGGGACCGCTCCCACTCGGACGCGGCGTCGAGCGCGCGGCGCACGCTGGAACGCGCGATGCACGCCAGCACCTTCAACCACGTCGGCGTCGCGCGGGTGCTCGACGTCGTCACGCCCGCCCCGGGCGATCCGCAGGGGGTGCTCGGCGTCGTCATCGCCGAGTGGACCCACGGGACCGACCTGATCGAACTCATCTCGGGCGGACCGCTCGCGCCGGGAACCGCGGCGCGCGTGCTGCAGCCGCTGGCCGCGGCCGTCGAAGCCGCCCACCACGCCGGGCTCGTGCTCGGCGCCGACCACCCGCAGCGGATCCGGGTGACGCCGGAGGGCGAGGTCCGGATGGCCTTCCCCGGACCGCTCTCCACCGCCAGCTCCAGCGACGACGTGCGCGGCCTCGGCGCCGTGCTGTACCTGCTGCTGACCGGTCGCTGGGCGCTGGACGCGGCCCCGGACGGGCTGCCGACCGCGCCGACCGGTCCGGACGGCACCATCGTCGCGCCGCGCACGCTGCGCCCCACCGTGCCGCTGGAGCTGTCCACGGTCGCGCTGCGCGCCCTCGGCAGCCCCGACACGCACGGCACCACCGGCGGCGTCCGCACCGGGGCCGCGGTGCTCCGCGTGCTGGAGCAGCACGCCACCTTCGAGGAGGACGCCTCCACCTCCACCATGCAGGCCGCCCCGGCCGGTGGCGGCGCGCGGGAGAGCAACGAGGTCTGGAGCACCCAGGACCCGAAGCCGGACGAGGTGAAGCGCAAGAAGCTGGCCATCAGCGTCGGTGCGCTCGCCGTGGCGACGCTGCTCGTCGTCGGCTGGATCGTCGCGAACCTGATCGGCCTGGTCGCGGGCAACCAGGAGGCCGAAGGCCCGTCCGTGACCTTGGAGGACGGCAACCAGCAGCCCGCGCCCGGCCCGGAGCAGTCCGTCCCGGTCAAGGTCACCGGCGGCTCGCCGTTCGTGCTGGAGCAGACGCCGGACAGCCCCGGCAAGCTCGGCAACCTGTTCGACGGCGACCCGGCGACCTCCTGGGCCACCGACTCCTACAACGACCAGTTCGGCAGCGGGTTCAAGTCCGGTACCGGTGCCGTGCTCACCTTCGCGTCGCCGACGACGCTGCGCGAAGTGGTCATCGACTCGCCGAGCGCGGGCACCGTGGTGGAGATCCGCGCGGCCGACGGCACCAGCCCCGACCTGAACTCCAGCCAGGTGCTCGGCAAGCAGACGCTGTCCGCGGGGCAGACCACCATCCCGATCGACGCGGCCCAGCCCACCCAGCACGTGATCGTGTGGCTGACGCAGCTCGCCCCGACCGACGGCAAGTTCCAGAGCCGGATCAACGAGATCACCCTCGCCGGTTCGGCCGCCTGACCAGGCGCGTCGCGCGTCCCGCGCGGGATCACCGCGATCCCGGTCCCGCGCGGGTGCGGACCGCCGCGGCGCGGTGCTCGTGGGCGGGATCACGATCAGTAGAGTGCTGAACCGTGTCTGCCCCCGAGAGAACGGACGCCGAGCTCCTCGCGGCGCACGTCAACGGCGATCGAGACGCGTTCGCCGCGCTCTTCCGCAAGCACCGGGACCGGTTGTGGGCGGTCGCGCTGCGGACGATGCGCGACCACGAGGAAGCCTCCGACGCGCTGCAGGACGCGATGATCTCCGCCTTCCGCAACGCCGGGTCGTTCCGGGCGGAATCGCAGGTCACGACCTGGCTGCACCGGATCGTGGTGAACGCCTGCCTGGACCGGATCCGCCGCCGCCAGGCGCGGCCCACGGTTCCGCTGCCCGAGACCGGACCGGCGGAGCCCGCCGTTTCGCGCGACGCGATCGAAGAGCAGGACACCCGGATGGCCGTGCAGGAAGCGCTGGCCGCCCTCCCCGAGGAGCAGCGCGCACCGATCGTCCTCGTCGACGTCGAGGGCTACTCGGTGACCGACACGGCCGCCGCGCTCGGCATCGCCGAGGGCACCGTGAAGAGCCGCTGCGCCCGTGGGCGGGTGAAGCTGGCGAAACTTCTGGGGCACCTGCGGAACCCGAGTGCGGATGCGAACGTCCCAGATGACGCCAACGCCAAGCGTCGACGGGAGGGACGATGAGCGGCGAACAACGGCGCCCCGACACGCCGCAAGGCCCACCGTGGTCGCTGGATCTGGTGGCGGACCTGCACGCGGGTGCGCTGGACTCGGAGACGGCCGAACGGCTCCTGCCGCGCATCCAGGAGGATCCGGAGGCGAGCGCGCTGCTCGCCGCGCTGGACGCGACGAGCTCGGAGCTCCGGGGCCTCGACGACCTCAAGGAGCCGTCGCCGGAGGTGCCCGCGCCCGCGATGCCCGCGGACGTCGCGGCCCGGCTCGACGACGTGCTGCGCGCCGAACTCGACGCCTGGCCGGGCACGACGCAGCCCGTCGGCTCTTCCCCAGCCGCCGACTCTTCTCCAACCGCCGGCTCCGCACCGGTCGGGGAGGGCGAACCCGCCCCGGTGCTGGACCTCGCCGCCGCCCGCGCCCGCAGGCGCAAGCGGGTCGGCTGGACGACGGGCCTGCTCGCGGCGGCCGCCGCCGTCACCGGGATCGTGGTGCTGGGCACCGCCGTCCCTGGCGGCGACAGCACCCCGCAGGCCGGTCGGCCGGAGAGCGCCCGGCCCGCGGACGGCCCGCCACCGCTGGCGCTGCGCGGCGGCGACACGCTGCCCGCGAACCACCTCGGCGAAGTCCTCTCCGCCGAGCAGTACGGGGAGCTCACCGACCCGGCGCGATTGCTCGGCTGCCTGCAGGCCAACGGCGTCACCAGCGGAAACCCGCTCGGTGCCCGGGAGGTCACGATCGACGGCCGGCCGGCGAGGGCGCTGGTGCTGCAAGGCGGCGGCATCGGGAGGTTCCGGATCCTCATCGTCGGCCAGGACTGCGGGCCGAACCGGCCGGCCACGATCTCCGACAGCACCCTCGGCGGCTGACCGGGTCGCGCTCGTCACGGGGAGCGGTGCCGGGAACAGAGACGCCTAGGATCGCGTTGACCCGGATACGCTCGCGCGTGCTGCGCGGCGGGCGGCACGCGACAACGAAAGGGGCGCGGTGAGCGACGACGTCCGCAACCTCATCATCGTGGGCTCCGGCCCTGCCGGTTACACCGCCGCGGTGTACGCCGCGCGGGCCGAGCTGGAGCCACTGGTCTTCGAGGGCACGCAGTTCGGTGGCGCGCTGATGACGACCACCGAAGTGGAGAACTACCCGGGTTTCCGGGACGGCATCATGGGCCCCGAGCTCATGGAGCAGATGCGGGAACAGGCGAAGCGGTTCGGGGGTGAGCTGCGCGCCGAGGACGTCGAGCACATCGACCTCGCAGGCGAGGTGAAGAGGGTCGTCGCCAACGGCGTCGAGTACCGCGCCAAGGCGATCGTCCTGGCGATGGGTGCCGCCGCGCGCTACCTGGGCATCCCCGGCGAGGAGAAGCTCCTCGGCCGCGGCGTGTCCGCCTGCGCCACCTGCGACGGCTTCTTCTTCCGCGAGCAGCACATCGCCGTGATCGGCGGCGGCGACTCGGCGATGGAGGAGGCCACGTTCCTCACCAAGTTCGCCGACTCGGTGACGATCATCCACCGCCGCGACGAGTTCCGCGCCTCCAAGATCATGCTGGAGCGGGCCAAGGCCAACGAGAAGATCCGCTGGCGCACGAACGCCGCGGTCACCGAGGTGCTCGGCGACACCGCCGTCACCGGCCTGAAGCTGCGCGACACCAGCACCGGCGAGGAATCGCAGCTGGACGTGACCGGGATGTTCGTCGCCATCGGCCACGACCCGCGCAGCGAACTCGTGCGCGACCAGGTCGAGGTCGACGACGAGGGCTACGTCGCCGTGCAGCAGCCGACCACCCGGACCGGCATCCCCGGCGTCTTCGCCGCGGGTGACCTCGTCGACCACACCTACCGGCAGGCCATCACCGCCGCGGGCTCCGGCTGCTCGGCCGCGATGGACGCGGAGCGGTGGCTCGCCGAGAACGAGATGAGCGAGGCCGCGCACGTCGCGCCCGAGCACGAAGGCGGCGGTTACGCGCCGGCCGCCGAGACCGCGGCAGCGCGCTGAGCGCGGAACCGACACCTGAATTCCACCCGAGGGAGATGAACATGGCCGCGAACAACACCGTGACCGTCGACGCCGACTCGTTCAAGACCGACGTGCTGGGCAGCGACAAGCCCGTCCTCGTCGACTTCTGGGCGACTTGGTGCGGCCCGTGCAAGATGGTCGCCCCGGTGCTCGAGGAGATCGCCGGCGAGCACCAGGACAAGATCACCGTCGCGAAGCTGGACATCGACAAGAACCCGTCGATCGCCCGCGACTACCAGGTCATGAGCGTGCCCACCCTGCTGCTGTTCTCCAACGGGGAACCGGTCAAGCAGATCGTCGGCGCCAAGCCGAAGGCCGCGCTGCTGTCCGACCTGGAGGACTACCTGTGACGCGTCGCTGACCCGTCGCACCGACCGGAACCCCGCCCGCCCCGCCACCGCGCGGAGGTGCGCGGGGTTCCGTCGTTCCCGCCGGTACGCGCGAGGTCACGCCGTGCGCAGCGCGCTGCGAGCGGCCCGCAGCGCCGCTGCATTGCAGGCAAGGCACAATGAGCCGGTGGGTTCGCATCCGAACCCTTCCACCCAAAAGTGGACATTCGGGGGAGTACGACCGTCCTACGCGCCGGGATCCGTCCGGCGCCTGAATCGAGCGAGGAGTGCATGCAGCTGCTCCACCGCGGTGACGTCGGTCCGGCCGTTGCCGAGATCAGGAACACCCTTGCTGCGCTGGGTCTCCTACCGGCCCCCCCAAACGGAACCGCGTCCGGTCCCGCGCACTTCGACGCAGCGGTGGAACACGCGGTGCGCGTCTTCCAGCAACGACGCGGACTGATCACCGACGGGGTCGTCGGTCCTGCCACCTACCGCGCGCTGATCGACGCGCGCTGGCGGCTCGGTGACCGATCGCTGGCCTACCTGGTGTCCAAACCGGTCAGCGGGGACGACGTGTTCGCCCTGCAGGAGCGGCTGCTCGAACTCGGCTTCGACGCGGGCAGGCCCGACGGCATCTTCGGCTGGCAGACCGAGCACGCGCTGCGCAGCTTCCAGCGCGACTACGGGCTCAACGCCGACGGCATCTGCGGGCCGGGCACGCTGCGCGCGCTCAAGCAGCTCGCCCCCAAGGTCCGCGGCGGCAGGCCGGTCTACCTGCGGGAACAGGAGAAGGTGCGCCGCGCCGGGCCGCTGCTGCGCGGCAAGCGCATCGTGCTCGACCCCGGGCACGGCGGCACCGACCGCGGCGTCGCCGTCGGCGGTGTCAACGAAGCCGACATCGCCTGGGACCTGGCGCGCAGGCTCGAAGGCCGCATGGTCGCCACCGGGATGGAAGCGCTGATAACCCGCGGGCCGCACTCCTGCCCGCCGGAAGCCGACCGCGCCGGGTTCGCCAACGAGGCGGGCGCCGACCTGTTCCTGTCGCTGCACATGGACGCCAACGCGGCACCGGCCGCGCAGGGCGTCGCCAGCTTCCACTTCGGCACCGGGAACGGCACCACCTCCACGGTGGGGGAGGCGCTGGCCGGTTTCCTGCAGCGCGAGATCGTGGCCCGCACCGGCATGCTCGACTGCCGCATCCACCCGAAGACGTGGGAAGTCCTGCGCCTCACCCGGATGCCCGCGGTGCGCACCGAGATCGGCTACCTGACCAACCCGGAGGACCGGCGGCGGCTGCTCGACCCGGCGTTCCGCGACATCATCGCCGAGGGCTTGCTGGTCGCGGTGAAGCGGCTCTACCTGCTCGGCAAGGACGATCAGCCGACGGGCACCTTCACCTTCGACGACCTGCTTCGGCACGAGCTCACCCGCGCCGAAGGCGCCTGAGCACCGCCCGCAGCGCGGAGCCGGTCGCCGCACCGGACTCGACGGCTCACCCGAGGGCCGGCTCCGCCGTTTTCACCGACACCGTGCTGAGCAGCCGTTCGAGCGCTGCTTCGACGTCTTCCTTCCAGGAGATCGCGGTGCGCAGCTCCAACCGCAGCCGCGGCCACTTCGGGTGCTGCCGGACCGTCTTGAACCCGACCTGCTGCAAGAACCCGGCGGGCACCACGCAGCTGTCGGTCTCCTCGTGCAGGTCCCCGAACGCCTCGATCGCGCGCACGCCGCGCTTCGTCAGGTCCTTCGCCACGTTCTGCAGCAGCACCCGGCCCAGGCCGCCGTGCTCGAAGTCCGGCATCACCCGCAGTGCCGTGAGCAGCACCGCGTCCGCGCTGACCGGCCCGGACGGGAACGCCGCGGCCCGCGGCACCGCGGCAGGCGGGGCGTAGAGGGCGTAACCGGCGGGGACCTCGTCGACGTAGAGCACCCGGCCGCAGGACCCCCAGTCCAGCAGCACGTTGGAGACCCAGGCCTCCTTCTCGAGACCGGTTTCGCCGAACTCCTCGGCCTGCTCCCGGATGTGCGGCGCGAGTTCCCAGAACACGCAGCGACGGCACTTCGGTGGCAAGTGGTCGAGGTTGTCCAGCGTGACGCCTACGACGCGTCGCGACACCCTGACCTCCCCTGCAATCCGCCAGAACCCACGCACGGCAGGTGGGGTGCCGCAAGGATAAGCCGACCCCACCGAGCGCCGGAAGCATCTCGTCCTTCCCAGTGTCCCCCGGAATGGTGAGATGGGTTACCGTCAAGCAGGTTTGTGCGAGGCGCCCGTTACACAAGCCACCGCCGGACGCGATAGCACAGATAGACTCGCGCGACCGTCACCTAGCGGTAACAGGAGACGATCACTACAGCGCACACCCGATCCACCGGAGCGCGGAATGTCCGATCACGGCAGCAACCCGACCGATCAGCAGCAGCCCGGCCCCCAGCAGGAGGCAGCGGTCCAGCAGGCAGGAGCGGCGCGCAACCTCGACGCGCACCGCGACCGCTACGCCCAGCGGACCGCAGGCATGACCGCATCGGAGATCCGGGCACTGTTCGCCGTGGCCAGCCGGCCCGAGGTCGTCTCGCTCGCCGGCGGCATGCCGAACCTCGCCGCGCTACCGCTGGACTCGCTCGCCACCGAGGTCGCCCGGCTCATCGCCGATGACGGCCAAGCCGCGCTGCAGTACGGCTCCGCGCACGGCGTGCCGGAGCTGCGCGAGCAGATCTGCGAGATCATGGCCGCCGAGGGGATCACCGGTCACCCGGACGACGTGATGGTCACCGTCGGTTCCCAGATGGCGCTGGACATGGTGACCAGGCTGTTCTGCGACCCGGGCGACGTGGTCCTCGCCGAAGGACCGTCCTACGTCGGTGCGCTCGGCTCCTTCGCCGCCTACCAGGCCAAGGTCGTGCACGTCGCGATGGACGACGACGGCCTCCAGCCCGAGGCGCTGCGGCACGCGATCGCCGAGGTCACCGCGCGCGGCGAACGCATCAAGTTCCTCTACACCATCCCGAACTTCCACAACCCCGGCGGCGTCACGCTCGCCGTGGAGCGCCGCGCCGAGATCCTCGAGATCTGCCGCAAGCACGACATCCTGGTGCTCGAGGACAACCCGTACGGCCTGCTCGGCTTCGACGGGCAGACCTACCCGGCGCTGCGCAGCCTCGATCCGGAGAACGTGGTCTACCTCGGCTCGTTCTCCAAGACCTTCGCTTCCGGGCTCCGCGTCGGCTGGGTGCTCGCCCCGCACGCGGTGCGGGAGAAGCTGGTGCTCGCCGCCGAATCGGCGACGCTGTGCCCGCCCACGCTGAACCAGATGATCGTGTCCCGCTACCTCACCACGCACGACTGGAAGGGCCAGATCAAGACCTTCCGCGAGCAGTACCGGGAGCGCCGCGACGCGATGCTCGGCGCCCTGGAGCAGCACATGCCGGTCGGCTGCACCTGGACCAAGCCCGACGGCGGGTTCTACGTGTGGCTCACCGCCCCGGAAGGCGTGGACACCAAGGCGATGCTGCCGCGCGCCGTGACCCAGCGGGTCGCGTACGCCTCCGGCACCGGCTTCTACGCGGACTCGTTCGGGGCCCGGCAGATGCGGCTGTCCTACTGCTACCCGACGCCGGAACGCATCCGGGAAGGCGTCCGCAGGCTCGCGAACACGCTGACCGACGAGATGGAGCTGGTGCGGACCTTCGGCACCGTGCCGCAGCGCGCGGTGTCCGGGCCCGAAGCTCCCTCTCCCGACACGGCGTAACCTCGGGTCCTGCCGCACGATTCGATCGGTCCCCCGGGGCCCCCGGGGGGGGGGGGGGGGGGGGGGTGGGGGGGGGGGGGCCGGGGGGGCGGCGGGGGGGGGGCGGGGGGGGGGGGGGCGGGGGGGGGGGCGG
>NZ_JAIUJZ010000046.1:0-18052 GCF_020176775.1 Saccharopolyspora sp. 6M | reverse complement strand
CCTCCCCGCCCCCCCCCTCGCGGTGTGTCGGGGGGGCTCGGAGCTTGTTATCTGTGCCCGTCCCCCTGACGGGCCCCCCCCTGGACTCTTACTTTCAGGGGAGTTCGACCAGTGTCCGATCGTTGGGTCGCCGTGCTGTCCGGTGGGCTGTCGCACGAGCGCGAAGTGTCGTTGCGCTCCGGGAGGCGGTTGTCCACCGCGCTGCGCTCCGTCGGAATGACCGTGGGGGAGTGGGACGCGGACTCCCGCCTCCTCGCACGCGTCCAGGACGAACGGCCGGATGCCGTGGTCATCGCGCTGCACGGTGGTGAAGGGGAGAACGGCGCGGTGCAGTCCGTGCTGGACATGCTCGGCGTCCCGTACGTGGGCACCGACCCGCGCGCCTGCCGCCGCGCGTGGGACAAGCCGACCGCCAAGGCCGAGCTGGCGCGCGCGGGCCTCAGCACCCCGGACTGGGTGGTGCTGCCGCACGCCACGTTCCGCGAACTCGGGGCGCAGGCGGTGCTGGACGCGCTGGTGGCCAAGCTCGGCCTGCCGCTGATGTTGAAGCCGGACCAGGGCGGATCGGCGCTCGGCGCCCGGGTCGTCCGGGATGCCTCGGAACTGCCCTCGGCGATGGTGGGTGCGCTGGCCTACGGCGACACCGTGCTCGTCGAGCAGTTCGTCGAAGGCGTCGAGGTGGCGATCAGCGTCGTCGACACCGCGGACGGGCCGGAGGCGTTGCCCGCGGTGCGGATCGAAGCAGCCGACGGCGTGTACGACTACACCGCGCGCTACACCGCGGGGCTCACCAGCTACGAGGCCCCAGCCGATCTGGCACCGGACGTCGCGACCCGGGCGGGGGAGCTGGCGGTCTCGGCGCACCGGCTGCTGGGGCTGCGCGACGTGTCCCGCACCGACGCGATCATCGATCAGCACGGGGTGCCGCACTTCCTCGAAGTGAACGTGTCGCCGGGACTGACCGAGACCTCGCTGTTCCCGATGGCGGTGGAAGCCGCCGACCGGTCCCTCGGCGAGGTGTTCGCCGGACTGGTGGAGAAGGCGATCGCTCGCGGCAACTGATCGCATGTTTCACGTGAAACAGCGAGTGGGTCGAGTTCGCTGACCCGACGCGCAGTTCGCCGCTCAAGCAGGAGCCGCCGATGTCACGACATCGGCGGCTCTTCTTCGTTCCGGGGTCGACCTACGCATTGGCGGATCCGCGGAGCCGAAGTGATCGGCGTCGGGCCTGAGCGATGTCGGGCCCGCCGGACCGCGGAGGAGGGAGAGCGGTCGTCGGTGGCGGCCGCTCCAGCAAACCGGATGAACAGGGCAAAACGGTGATCGTCACCGTGACGAAAGGCCCCGGTGTCATCCCTCCCGGATTTCGCGGAGCTTTTCGGCCTCACCCGGCAACAACAACTCGGCCAACCGCTCCAAGTCGTCGACCGAACCGAACTCCACGACGATCCGGCCCTTCCGCTTGCCCAGATCGACCTTGACCTTCGTGTCGAAGCGGTCGGACAGCTTCTCCGCGAGTCCCTGCAAACCGGGGGACTGCAGCTGCTTCCGCGGCGCCGCCTTCTGCTTCGCCGGCCCCTCGCTCTTCTTGAGCGTCACCGCCTCCTCGGTCGCCCGCACGGACAACCCCTCGGCGATGATCCGCGATGCCAGCTCCTCCTGGCCGCCCGCGTCGTCCAAGGCGAGCAGTGCCCGCGCGTGCCCCGCCGACAGCACCCCGGCCGCGACCCGGCGCTGCACCGGCATCGGCAGCCGGAGCAGGCGGATCGTGTTGGTGATGACCGGACGGCTGCGACCGATCCGCTCCGCCAGCTCGTCGTGCGTCACGTCGAACTCGTCCAGCAGCTGCTGGTACGCGGCCGCCTCTTCGAGCGGGTTCAGCTGCACCCGGTGGATGTTCTCCAGCAGGGCGTCCCGCAGCAGCGCGTCGTCCGCCGTCTCGCGGACGATCGCCGGGATGACCTCCAGGCCGGCGCGCTGCGAGGCGCGCCAGCGGCGCTCGCCCATGATGAGCTCGTACTGGCCGGACTCGATCTCCCGCACCACGATCGGCTGCATCAGCCCGAACTCGCGGATCGAGTGCTCCAGCTCGGACAGCGCCTCTTCGTCGAAGACCTGCCGCGGCTGCCGCGGATTCGGCGTGATGGACGCGGTCACGACCTCCCGGTAGGTCGCACCCGCCACCGTTCCGCCGCTTGTTTCACGTGAAACCGGCTCTGGCGCGCTCGCGCCGTCCCCCGGAGCGGGGGAGGGAGGTGGGGTGAAGCCGGCGCCGCGCACGGAGACTCCGGTCGAGCCGCCGCTCTCCGCGGGAGGACCGCTCGGGATCAGCGCCGCGAGGCCGCGCCCCAGACCACCCTTGCGTTCGGTCATGCCGTCTTCCTCTCCACACCCCGCTCGGCGATCTCCTTCGCCGCATCCAGGTAGCTCATCGAACCCCGCGAACCGGGATCGTAGTTCAGCACCGTCTTGCCGAACCCGGGCGCTTCCGAGATCTTCACGCTGCGCGGGATGACCGTCCGCAGCGTGAGCTCCCCGAAGTGACCGCGCACCTCGTTGGTCACCTGGTCCGCCAGCTTGGTGCGGCCGTCGTACATCGTCAGCAGGATCGTGGACACCCACAGCGCCGGGTTCAAGTGAGCCTGCACCAGCTCGATGTTGCGCAGCAGCTGCCCGAGACCCTCCAGCGCGTAGTACTCGCACTGGATCGGGATCAGCACCTCGTGCGCGGCCACCATCGCGTTCACCGTGAGCAGGCCGAGCGAAGGCGGGCAGTCGATGAAGACGTAGTCGGGCGCGATCTGCTCGATCGCCTCGGACTTCAGCGCCTCCTTGAGCCGCCCTTCCCGGGCGACCATCGACACCAGTTCGATCTCCGAGCCGGCCAGGTCGAGCGTCGCCGGCACGCAGTACAGGTTCGGCGATTCGGTGCTCTGCGCCGCGGCGTCCGCGATGCTGATCTCACCGAGGAGCACCTCGTACACCGAGGGGACTCCAGACCGGTGGTCCACGCCGAGCGCGGTGCTGGCGTTGCCCTGCGGGTCGAGGTCGATCACGAGCACCTTCAGCCCCTGCACCGCCAGCCCGGCGGCCAGGTTCACCGTGCTCGTCGTCTTGCCGACGCCGCCCTTCTGGTTGGCGACGGTGAGGATGCGCCGCCGATCCGGGCGGGGGAGCTGCATCGTCTCGGGGTGCAGCACCCGGGTCGCCCGCTGGGCCTCTTCCATGATCGGAGTCCAGCCCACGCCATCCGCCGGGAAGGCCTCACTCGCTTGCTGACCGCGTTCTTCCGCGCTGGAAGGGAAACGCATGGAACCCATCACGCGCCCCTTCGTTTCACGTGAAACACGATCCGCTCCGTTCGACTCCGTCACCGTCCACGATCCTTCCTCGCTCTGCGGCCGCCGTCACGACGCCGACCGGGCGCTTTCTGAGATACCCGCTCCACGACGACGACCGTCGTCGGCACATCGAGCACGTTGTCGCCGCACGACAACACTTCACCGGGGCTGCCACCCACCGCCTGGACGGCGGCCGCATCGCGTTCCAGCTCTTCCGCAGCGGTCGATCCCTTCAACGCCAGCAACCGTCCGCCGGGACGCAACAGGGGGAGGCACCAGGCCGAGAGCCGTTCCAACGGCGCCACGGCGCGCGCGGTGACCACGTCCTGATCGGCGAGCCGATCACGTACCGGGCCTTCCTCGGCACGCCCACGCACCACCTCGACGGAGAGATCCAGTTCCTCGATGACTTCCCGCAGCCAGGCCACTCGTCGAGCCATCGGCTCCAGCAGAACCAGCTCGACATCGGGGCGAGCGATCGCCAGCGGAATGCCCGGCAGCCCCGCCCCTGAGCCTACGTCCACGACACGGCAATTCGGTGGCAGCAACTCCGCGAGTACCGCAGAGTTCAACAGATGGCGGTCCCAAATACGGGGGAGTTCCCGCGGGCCGATCAATCCTCGCCGCACGCCTTGCTCGGCGAGCATCGTCGCGAACCGCTCCGCTCCCGGAAGACGATCGCCGAACACCGCTCGCGCGGCCTCCGGAACCGGGATCGGATCACCTTCTGCTGCGGTCACAGTCTTCCACCCTGCTGTCGTTGTTTCACGTGAAACGGGGCGCGTCCACCAAGTCGGTACGGAGTTGTTTCACGTGGAACGGGCTCGATGATCGGCGCACTGGTTTCACGTGAAACGCGGACTCGGCACAGGCGGCCCGCGCGACCCGCATCATCATCTCAGCCCGAAGTCGGTCTTGCTCCCGCGCCTGGTTTCACGTGAAACACGGCGGATCCGGCTGCCCGGTTCCGCGCGGGACGACGTGCGGACGCAAGAACGCCCGGCCGAGGAGATCCCGACCGGGCGTCTGCGTTCGACCCCGCGTTCACCGCGGGGGAGGGGAGGTCAGTTCGACTTGTAGACGACGACCTTCCGGTTCGGCTCTTCGCCTTCGCTCTCGCTGTGCACGCCGTCCACCGCCGCGACCGCGTCGTGAATGATCTTCCGCTCGAACGGGGTCATCGGACGGAGGCGGGTCTCCTCGCCGGAGGACAGCACCTCTTCCGCCGTGGTGCGACCGAGGTCGCTGAGCTCCTCGCGTCGACCCGCGCGCCACCCGGCCACGTCCAGCATGAGACGGCTGCGCACGCCGGTGTCCTGCTGCACGGCGAGCCGGGTCAGCTCCTGGAGCGCTTCCAGCACCTGGCCGCGCGAGCCGACCAACTTCTCCAGATCGCCACCGCCGTCGATGCTCACCACCGCACGACCGGCCTCCACGTCGAGGTCGATGTCCCCGTCGTAGTCCAGCAGGTCGAGCAGCCGCTCCAGGTAGTCACCGGCCACGTCGCCCTCCTGGACGAGCAACGTCTCGGTATTGCTGCGCTCCTGGTCCGTGTTCGGCGCGGACTCCGCCGACTCCTCGACCTTGGTCGGCTCCTGCACGGTTTCAGACACTGGGCGTCTCCTCTCCAGGGGTACGCGACGTCGGTCAGCGGGACTCGCCCGGCCGGCTGTCGCGGGAACGGTCTTCGAACACCCCGGAGGCATCACCGGGTTGGTCTGCGTCGGCGGCCGGGCGCGCGGGGGAGGGGGCCTCGGTCGCGTCCTGGGTCGCGCTCTCGTCCGACTCCGCGGCGGCCGGCTTCGCCTCGATCGCCGCGGGCGCGGCGGCCTCGGTGGTCTCGGCGGTCGACGCGGCAGAGGGCGCAGAGGCCGCAGGCTCGGCGGTCGAAGCGGTGACGGTGGTGCCGTCGACGACGGCCGCCGCGGCCACCGCTTCCTCGCGGTCGATGCGGCTGTAGACGATGCGCTGCTGCCCCAGGGTCCAGAAGTTGTTGGCCAGCCAGTAGAGCAGGATCGCCAGCGGGAGGAACGGGCCGCCGATGATGGCGAACATCGGGAAGACCCACAGCACCATGCGGTTCATGATCTCGGTCTGCGGGTTCGCGGCCGCTTCCGGCGTCTGCCGCTGCACCGAGTGCCGGGAGGTGAAGTGGGTGGCGATGGCCGCGGCGACCATCAGCGGGACACCGACCACCAGCATCGACGGGCGGTCGGTTCCGAAGGTCGCGAGCACCTCGGGGGCCTGGCTGATCGTGTTCGACAGCTTCGCGCCGAACAGGTCGGCGGACACGAACGAGGCGACGTCCTCCGGGCCGAACACGAAGTTCGACGGCGCGCCGGGGCGGAACCCGTTGAGCACGTGGAACAGGCCGAAGAACACCGGCACCTGCACCAGCATCGGCAGGCAGCCGGAGATCGGGTTGAAGCCCTGCTCCTGCTGGAGCTTCTGCATCTCCTGCGCGAGCTGCTGCTTGTCGTGCCCGTACTTCTCCTGGAGCGCGCGGACCTGCGGAGCGAACTCCTGCATCTTCTTCATCGAGCGCACCTGGTGCACGAACGGCTTGAACAGCAGCGCCCGCAGGGTGAAGACGAGGAAGACCACGGACAGCGCCCAGGCGTACCCGCTGGCCGGGTCCAGCACGAAGCCGAAGACCTCGTGCCAGAACCAGAGGATCGCCGAGACCGGGTAGTTGATGAAGTCGAGCACTAGTCCTCCGCGGGGGGTCGGGGCGCTTCGCCCGGCTCGGCCGCCGGCCCGCCGGCGCGGCCCCGCCGGGATGGGACGTAGTCGAAGCCGCCGGGATGCCAGGGGCCGCACCGCAACAACCGCCGCACGGTGAGCCAGCTGCCGTAGAGCGCTCCGTGCACGGTCAGCGCTTCGACCGCATAGGCGCTGCAGCTGGGGTAGAACCGGCAGGTCGGCGGCAGCAACGGCGAGATGATCTTCCGGTAGACGTGCACCGGGCCGAGCAGCAGCCATGCGGCCGGGCTCGGACGAACCCGCTCACCGCTGTCCTGCGTGTCCGACATCCGGGGCCTCCAGCGCCATCTAGGGACCCGTCACCGGACCACCGCGCACCACGCGCAGCTTGCGCAGCGCCGCGTCGAGATCCGATCCGAGATCGCTGCTCGATGCGGTCGCGGCCGGGGGAAGTGCACGCACCACCACCAGTGTGCCAGCGGGCAACGCGTCGAGGCGGTCGCGCATCAGGTGCCGGAGCCGCCTGGTGACGCGGTGCCGCAGCACCGCGTTCCCGACGGCCTTGCTCACGACAAAACCCACGCGGGCCGGTTCGCCGGTGTCCCGAGTGGGTTCGATGTCCGAGTCCGACCGCGGTCCCGCCGCGGACGCCGGGTTCGGCTCGGCGCGCCCCGCGAGCTCGCTCGACGCGGGGTGCGCCGCCGTGGTCCCGTCGTGCCGGTCCCCGCCCTCGCGGTTCACCTGGTGGGCGCGTTCAACGGCGGCGCCGCGGACCTCGGTCCGGGGCGCCGCGTTCGGCACCAGCAGGTGCACCACCAATCGGGCGCGCCCCGCACGGCGGCCACGACGGACCGCCAGGCGAAATTCCTGGCTGGAGGTCAGCCGGGCGGCCGCGGGCAGCACGAACCGATGATCAGGCGGTCAGCGAGGCACGGCCCCTGCGGCGACGCGCGGACACGATGGCGCGACCGGCGCGGGTGCGCATGCGCAGCCGGAACCCGTGCTTGCGGGCACGGCGACGGTTGTTCGGTTGGAAGGTGCGCTTGCCCTTGCTCACGGTGGATCTCCCGTTACTTCAGGCCCGTTGGAACAGGCACGTGCTCGGCCCGATGGCTCGGTCAAGATGTCCCCGCCCGCCGTAGCGGCCATCGTGTCGAGCTCACCCCCCGGTGGAACGAGGGGAGTCTGCACGCGGCGGCACCGGTGGTGCCTCGCGCGCTGCGCCGGGACCTCTGCCGAAATCCAAGCGCGGCGACATTCCCGCTCGTGCGGCGGGGGACTGCACGAGGCTACGCCACCTGCCCGGATGCCCGGGCACCGGGGGGTTCCGCAGCCGGCGGAGCGGTCCCGGGAGGGCGGGACCACCCGCCTTGTGAGGCGATCTCGACCTTGTTAGGTTGTCCCTCCTGCGATGCGCGCCCGGCGGCGTGGGAGCCGCCGTCCGCACTGAGCATCGACGCGGCACGCAGGGGCACCACCAGGATCGCAGGTACCGGCGGGGACCCAGGGGGCACGTCCGAGGTTCGCTGCCGTACCTTCATGCACAGCTGTGGATAACTCTGTGGACACCTCGTCCGGGCGTGCGCGGAGCCAGTTCATCACTCCGCGCCGGCGACGCCGCACTTGCCGAGGTGTGGGAGTCAACGGTGCGGGTCACGTGCCGGTGAGGGGAGCGCAGGGGTGACCGACCACCAAACCGAGCTTGGTCGGGTCTGGGACGAAGTGGTGCTGGAGTTGTCCTCGGGCACGCTGTCGCCGCAACAACGCGCTTGGATGCGCGTGACCCGCCCGATCGGCCTGCTGGATGGTACGGCACTGCTGGCCGCTCCCAGTGATTTCGCGAAGGAAGCGATCGAGCGCGCGCTGCGGGACCCGATCACCGACGCGCTGTCCCGCCGCTTGGGCCGGGAGGTGTCGCTCGCGGTCAAGGTGGACACCGCGGTGCCCGCGCCGACCCGTCCGCTCGCCGCGCCCGAGGCCCGGCCGGAACCGCCGGCCCGCGCGGGGGGCGAACCGGCCGAGCGGCCCACGACGTTCGGGATCGCCTACGACTCCTCCCCGTACATCGCGACCGGACCCTCGAACTACTCGGCACCGCCGCGGCGGCCGGAGGCCTTCGGCAGCACCGCGCACGGCGGTTCGATCAGCGGTTCGCTGCCGAACGAGCAGGTCGGCTCGCCGTACACCCACCAGCCGCGGGAGGCGCAGCACTCCCCGGACTCCCGGGTCGCGCCGGAGACCTCCTACTCCCCGGCCGCGCCGTACGCGCCGGAAGCGCAGTACGGCTCCGAGCAGAAGTACTCCGCCGAGGGCGGCTACGCCGACTACCAGCCGGAACCGGACCGCGCGCCCGAGCAGCAGTGGCCGGCGGCACCGGAAGCGCCGGTGGAGCAGGACCACGAGGCCGACGCCGAGGACGAGTCCGCCGACCAGGAGGACGCCACCCCGACCGAGGCGAACGTGTGGCCGACCTTCGGCCGCGGCCAGCACACCGAGCAGCACCAGCCGGGCCAGCCGTTCACCGCGCCGAAGCACGCGCCGCCGACGTCGCAGACCAGGCTGAACGCGAAGTACACCTTCGACACCTTCGTGATCGGCGCCTCCAACCGGTTCGCGCACGCGGCCGCGGTGGCGGCGGCGGAGGCACCGGCGCGCGCGTACAACCCGCTGTTCATCTGGGGCGAGTCCGGACTGGGCAAGACGCACCTGCTGCACGCGGTGGGGCACTACACGCAGCGGTTGTTCCCGGGGATGCGGGTGCGCTACGTGTCCACCGAGGAGTTCACGAACGACTTCATCAACTCGCTGCGCGACGACCGGCAGGTGGCGTTCCAGCGCCGCTACCGCGACGTGGACGTGCTGCTGGTCGACGACATCCAGTTCCTGGAGGGCAAGGAAGGTACTCAGGAGGAGTTCTTCCACACCTTCAACACGCTGCACAATTCGAACAAGCAGATCGTGGTGTCCTCGGACCGCCCGCCGAAGGGGCTGCGCACGCTGGAGGACCGGCTGCGCACCCGGTTCGAGTGGGGCTTGATCACGGACATCCAGCCGCCGGAGCTGGAGACGCGCATCGCGATCCTCCGGAAGAAGGCGGCGCAGGACCGGATGGCGGCGCCCGCCGAGGTGCTGGAGTTCATCGCCGCCCGCATCGAGCGGAACATCCGGGAGCTGGAGGGCGCGCTGATCCGGGTGACGGCGTTCGCGTCGTTGAACCGGCAGCCGGTGGACGTGCAGCTGGCGGAGATCGTGCTGCGCGATCTGATCCCCGATTCGGCGACGCCCGAGATCACCGCGCCGACGATCATGGGCGTCACCGCCGAGTACTTCGCGGTGACGATCGACGACCTGTGCGGGCCGGGGAAGACGAAGGCGCTGGCGCAGGCGCGGCAGATCGCGATGTACCTGTGCCGGGAGCTGACCGACTCGTCGCTGCCGAAGATCGGGCAGAGCTTCGGCGGCCGGGACCACACGACGGTCATGCACGCGGACAAGAAGATCCGCAAGGAGATGGCGGAGCGGCGCCGGGTGTACGACCAGGTGCAGGAGCTCACGTCCAGGATCAAGCAGCAGTCGCGCGGCTGAGACCCTTCCTCCTGGCGTCCATGCAGGTCAGCGCGCCGCGCTGATCGACTCCGATGCACTGCGTCCTGCTGGTGAGGCGTACGCTCCAATCGTATTAGCGAGTGGCCGGTAATCACTGGTCACGATGCCGCCGAGGTGCCCGACGCGGCGCCGCGGGAACCGGCGGGCGCGGCCGTGCCGGATAGCTCTGACCTGCGTGTCCGGCAGCGACCTGCGGCCGTGCACGAGCGTGGAGCGCGACGAGGCGGACAGCACCGGCTGGCGGGCGGATCTTCAACAGCACGGCACGAGGGCCGGCGCTGCGGGTCGCACGGCTGCGGACGCGGAAGCCTCCGGGTGCCGGCGTCCCCGGAGCGCGGGACCCGAGCGCGGGGCCCGGAGCACGGGGCCCGGAGCACGGACAGCTGCGAAGCCGGACGCGCCGCCCCGAGGTCGGCGTTCGCCCGACCCGCCCGGCGCGCCCCCTCCAACGGTTCCGATCGCCTCGCGCATCCGCGGCGGCCGGACCCCGACCTTCCGGCCGGACGCGCGGAACCTTTCTGCTCCACCCCGGGGACGCGACCCGGGCGCCCCGCCAGAAAGATCCCGCGCGATCTCCGCGGGCCGACCGTCCGGCGCCGACGCGGAGTCGGCTCCGGCCCGCAGGCGCCGCGATCGCTCGCCACGCCGCACCGCCACCACACCAGAGCCGCACCGGCACACCGCAACCCCGTCCCCACGGGCGCTGCCGCCGCGAGCCCCGGCCGGCCGGACCACCGCGAGACGCCCGCCGAACCTTTCTGCCGCACCGGTCGGCTCCCAGCACCCACCGTTCGCAGAAAGATCCGCGCCCGGAACCGGACCCGACGCGCCCCCGGAGGCCGCCGGCGGCCGTGCACACCCTGTGGAGAACTCGGATTCCGAGCGGTCTGCGCACAACCGGTCGCTCAGCGCACGGATTTCGCCGCTCCGCCGCCCCCTCGACCCCCGTGCCGGCCACCGGAGCGCTTCGAACCGGTGGATCGGGGTGTGGATCGCGCGAACTTTTCTGCGCGGGGGCAGTGGCCTTGCCCTCATCCCCCAGCAGAAAACCCGCCACGAGGCCGACCTGTCCACAGTTCCGCCATCCCCAGGCCTGAGCTGGAGTTTTCCCCAATCCGTGCACAGGCTGTGCACAACCATCCCCGACCTGCCCACAGGCCATACCCCGGTTGGACACAGGAAACCCACAGATCTGCCCACACCCCGATCGGTGGAGGCCCGAAAAGGGAGCCCTCATCCGCAGGGTCTGGGTACAACTGGGGGTTCAGCTGTGGATGGCGGTGTGGACAACATGGCCTCGATGTGGACAACTTCGGGTCGGTCAGAAGTTGTCCACGACTCGTTCAGACCATCCACCGGTTACCCCCAGTCCCCATCCACAGCTGTCCAGGTGTCGTGAGCAGCCAAAACGGGGGTTATCCCCACAACCCACAACCCTTACTACTACTGCTCTCTTTCTTTTCTTTTGAATGAAGAAAAAAAGAAGAGAGAGGGGCGGTGGACAAGTGGACAACCGAGCCGAGGCCGGCCGGGACGAGCGCTTCGAGAGCCCGGACCCGGATGCGGCGATCGCGACGAACGCTCTACGGTGGAACTCCCGCGACGGCCGATCCGGAGCCGCGAGCTCGTGGCCGTCTCGTGGGACGGATTCCGCTGCGCCCCGCGGCAGGTGCCGCCCTCCGGGCGCGCACCCCGGGCGACGCAACGGAACACCGACCCCCGACAGCCCCGCACCGACAGCACTCCCGGAGCTGGCCGCCCCCACGGCGCCAGCAGCGTTCTCCCCGGCACCCGGCTTCGGCCGAAACCGAAAGGACATCGATGAAGATCCGCGTGGAACGTGACGGTCTTGCCGACGCCGTCGCCTGGGTCGCGCGCAGCCTGCCGTCGCGGCCGCCGGTTCCGGTGCTGGGCGGGGTGCTGCTGGACGCGAGCTCCGGCGAAGCGCTGACCATCTCCGGTTTCGACTACGAGGTCTCCGCTCAGGTCACGACCGAGGCGTCCATCGACTCCACCGGCAAGACCCTGGTCTCCGGGCGGTTGCTGGCCGACATCACCAAGTCGCTGCCGAACCGGCCCGTCGAGATCACCGTGGACGGCTCGCGGGTGACGATCACCTGCGGCAGCTCGCGGTTCAGCCTGCCGACCATGCCCGTCGAGGACTACCCGGAGCTGCCCTCGATGCCGGAGCGCGCGGGTGCGGTCCCCGGCGACCTGTTCTCCGCCGCCGTCGCCCAGGTCGCGGTCGCCGCCGGGCGGGACGACACGCTGCCGATGCTCACCGGCGTCCGCATGGAGATCAACGCGGACCGGCTGACGATGGTCGCCACCGACCGGTTCCGGCTCGCGATGCGCGAGTTCACCTGGGAACCGGACGAGTCGATCGCCGACACCGCGATCCTCGTGCCGGCCAAGACGCTCGCCGAGTCCGCGAAGACCCTCGGCGGCTCCGGCACCAAGGTGGAGATCTCGCTGGCGTCCGGCGACGGCCTGCTCGGCCTGTCCGGCTCGACCCGGCGGAACACCACCCGGCTGCTGGACGCGGAGTTCCCGAAGTACCGCCAGCTGCTGCCGTCCGAGACGGCGGCCACCGCGATCATCGACGTGGCCCCGCTGGTCGAGGCGATCAAGCGCGTGTCGCTGGTCGCCGAGCGCGGCACCCAGGTGCGGCTGGAGTTCTCCGACTCCGGGCTGCGGCTCACCGCGGGCGGCGACGACGAGGGCAGCGCCGAAGAGGAGCTCCCCGTCGAGCTCACCGGCGAGGGCCTGACCATCGCGTTCAACCCGACGTACCTGCTCGACGGCCTGGGCGCGCTCAAGACCGACCGGGCCCAGATGCTGTTCACCACATCCAACCGCCCCGCGCTGCTGAAGCCGGTCGGGGAGGATGGTGAGGTGGTCGAGGGCTACCTCTACCTGCTGATGCCGGTGCGCCTGCCGGGCTGAGGTGGTCCCGGTGCCCGCCGCGATCCGCCCGGGCGCCGATCACGTGCGGCACCGGGCCGCGTCCGAACGGCCGGCCCGGGCAACAACCAGTCTCGAAGGGGAAGATCCGGTGCAACTGGGACTTGTGGGTCTCGGCCGAATGGGTTTCAACATGCGCGAGCGGCTGCGGGCCGCCGGGCACGAGGTCATCGGCTACGACCGGAACCAAGAGGTCAGCGACGTCGCTTCGATCGCGGACCTGGCGGGCGGGCTCACCGGCCCGCGGATCGTGTGGATCATGGTTCCGCACGGCGAGCCCACGAAGCAGACCATCGAGGCGCTCGCCGAGGTGCTCTCCGCGGGTGACCTGGTCATCGAGGGCGGGAACTCCAAGTTCACCGAGGACCAGGCGAACGCGGCGCTGCTCGCCGAGCACGGCGTGAAGTACGTCGACGTCGGCGTGTCCGGCGGCGTGTGGGGCGCCACCAACGGCTACGGCCTGATGGCGGGCGGCGACACCGCCGACATCGAGCGCGCCATGCCGATCTTCGACGCGCTGCGGCCGGAAGGTCCCCGTGAGGAGGGCTTCGCGCACGCCGGGCCGGTCGGTGCCGGGCACTACGCGAAGATGGTGCACAACGGCATCGAGTACGGCCTGATGCAGGCCTACGCCGAGGGCTTCGAACTGCTCGCCGCCTCCGACGTGGTGACCGACGTGCCCGCGACGATCAAGGCGTGGAGCCGGGGCACCGTGGTGCGCTCCTGGCTGCTGGACCTGCTGGTGCGCGCGATGGACGACGACCCGGAGCTGCAGAAGCTGCGCGGTTACGTCTCCGACTCCGGCGAGGGCCGCTGGACGGTGGAGGAGTCGGTGCGCCACGCGGTGCCGACCCCGGTGATGACCGCCGCGCTCTACGCCCGGTTCGCCTCCCGCCAGGACGACTCGCCCGCGATGAAGGCGGTCGCCGCGCTGCGCAACCAGTTCGGCGGGCACGCGGTGGAGACCAACGAGGGCTGAGCCGGGTCGCCGTGTCGACAAGGTGACATGTCGGTGAGGTGACTCCGCGCGGGTCACCTCACCACGTGCCCGGCCGCGCGGGTGCCGTCCGCGCGACCAAATCCCGTGGAGCGCTGTGTACGTCCGACATCTGCAAGTGACCGACTTCCGCTCGTGGCCGCAGGCCGACCTGGCCTTCGAACCGGGGGCGAGCGTGCTGGTCGGGTCCAACGGCCAGGGCAAGACGAACCTGGTCGAGGCGCTGGGGTACGTCGCCACGCTCGGCTCGCACCGGGTGTCCAGCGATGCGCCGCTCGTGCGCTACGGCGCGCAGCGCGCGTTCGTGCGCGCGGCGGTGGTCAACGGCGGCCGGGAGCTGCTGGTCGACCTGGAGATCACGCCGGGCAAGGCGAACCGGGCGCGGATCAACCGCGGTGCCCCGGGCAAGCCGCGCGACGTGCTGGGCATCCTGCGCACCGTGCTGTTCGCGCCGGAGGACTTGGCGGTGGTGCGCGGGGACCCGGGGGAGCGGCGGCGGTTCCTGGACGAGCTGCTGGTGTCGCGGTCGCCGCGGTACGCGGGGGTGCGCGCGGACTACGAGCGGGTGCTGCGCCAGCGCAGCGCGCTGCTGAAGTCGGCGGGCGCGGCGCGCCGGGGCGGTCCGGCGCCGGACCTGCGGACGCTGGAGGTCTGGGACGGGCACCTCGCGGCGCACGGCGCCGACCTGCTGGCGGCCCGGCTGGACCTGGTGGCGGACATCGCCCCGCACGTGACCAGCGCTTATGCCAGCGTGGCGGAGACCGGGACGGACAGCGCGCCGGCCGGCCGGGTCGCGGACGTGCGCTACCGCAGCAGCCTCGGAGACTCGTTGCCCGCCGGGTACGGGGTGCCGCAGGGCGTGCGGGCCGACCGGGCCGAGCTGGAGTCGGCGCTGCTCGCGGAGCTGGAACGGGTGCGCGGCCAGGAGCTGGAGCGCGGGGTGTCGCTGGTCGGGCCGCACCGCGACGACCTGGAGCTGGTGCTCGGCGAGCTGCCCGCGAAGGGCTACGCGAGCCACGGCGAATCGTGGTCGTTCGTGCTGGCGTTGCGGCTGGCTTCGTACCACCTGCTCACCGAGGATGGCGCGGAGCCGGTGCTGATCCTGGACGACGTGTTCGCCGAGCTGGACCGGCGGCGCCGCTCGCGGCTGGCCGAACTGGTCGGCGGTGCCGAGCAGGTGCTGGTCACCGCGGCGGTGGGGGAGGACGTGCCCGAGGAGTTGAAGGGCACCCGCTTCGACGTCCGCGACGGGGAGGTGCGCCGTGTCGGGTGAGTTGCCGGGCGCCGCCGGTGAGCGCGGCACACGCAGGGTGAACGTCATCCCCCGGAGTTACCCACAACTGGGGATAAGGCTGTGGATGGTGTGGATAACTCGATGACATCGGGCGAGCGCGCGGAGCGATCGGACGCCGCCGAGGCCGGCTCGGCGGAGCTTCCCGCGGCCGGTTCCGACGGCGCTGAGCTGCACGGATCGGATCTGGCGCGGGCCGCGCTGCAGGCGGCGAAGGAGAAGTCGAAGTCGCAGCGCCGCACCCGGCGCAGCGTGCTGGGCTCCGGTGGTTCCCGCCGGCGCCGCCGCTGGTCGGGGCCGGGCGCGGACGAACGGGATCCGCAGCCGCTGGGCAGGCTGGCCTCCCGGCTGGCCACCGAGCACGGCTGGAACCACCGGCTCTCCGGCGGGCAGGTGTTCGCGCGGTGGAACGGCCTGGTCGGCGGGGACATCGCGGAGCACACGAAGCCGGTCGCGCTCTCCGACGGGGAGCTGACGGTGCAGGCCGAGTCGACGGCGTGGGCCACCCAGCTGCGCCTGCTGCAGCGGCAGATCCTGCAGCGCATCGCCGACGGGGTGGGCAAGGGCGTGGTCCGCAAGATCAAGGTGCAGGGCCCGGCTGCACCGAGCTGGCGGCACGGGCCCCGGCACGTCCCCGGCCGCGGGCCGCGGGACACCTACGGCTGAGCCCCGACGAGCCCGCGCAGGAGCCGCGCGGACGCGCTCGCGGGTCTCGGATGGTGTCCCGATCCGAGTTCTCGGCTCTGTGAGGAATTCAGGGGTGTCCTTGCCGCACTCCTGTCGGGGACACCCAGTAGAATCGTCAGGGTGGGTGCGGCGTCCTGCGCCGCCGGACGCCCGGCCCGCACGTCCGCACCGCGCTTCGACCGCCGGTCGCGGCCGTGCCCAGGACCGGACGACGAGCCGTGCCCGCCGTGGTGGGCGCCCGTGCGCGGGCGCCGCAGGGCGGTCGCCGACGCGGCCGGGCCACCCAGACACATTGCCGGTTCGAGGAGACACCGAGGCCCGTGGCATCGAAGAAGAACGAATACAGCGCGTCGTCCATCACCGTGCTTGAGGGCTTGGAAGCCGTCCGCAAGCGTCCCGGCATGTACATCGGTTCCACCGGTGAGCGCGGCCTGCACCACCTCGTGTGGGAGGTGGTGGACAACTCCGTCGACGAGGCGATGGCCGGTTACGCGACGACCGTCGAGGTGACCCTGCTGGCCGACGGCGGCGTCCGCGTCACCGACGACGGCCGCGGCATCCCGGTGGACATGCACCCCGTGGAGAAGAAGCCGACCTTGGAGGTCGTGCTCACCGTGCTGCACGCGGGCGGCAAGTTCGGCGGCGACTCGTACGCCGTCTCCGGTGGTCTGCACGGCGTCGGCGTGTCGGTGGTGAACGCCCTCTCGTCCGCGCTGGAAGCGGAGATCTACCGCGACGGCAGCGTGTGGCGCCAGCGCTACGAGGACTCCAAGCCGGTCAGCGACGTGCAGAAGGGCGAGGGCACCAAGCGCACCGGTACCTCGATCACCTTCTGGGCGGACCCGAACATCTTCGAGACCACCCGCTACAACGCGGAGACGGTGTCGCGGCGCCTGCAGGAGATGGCGTTCCTGAACAAGGGGCTGACCATCGTGCTGCGCGATGAGCGCATCGCCGAGGAGGACGAGTCCGGCGAAGACGCGGGCGGCCGGTCGGCGCGCGCCTCGGAGCGGACCTTCCACTACCCGGGCGGGCTTGAGGACTTCGTCAAGCACATCAACGCGACGAAGGAGCCGATCCACAAGAAAGCCGTCGCCTTCAGCGCCTCCGGCACCGGCGTCGAGGTCGAGGTCGCGATGCAGTGGAACTCCGGCTACAACCAGTCGGTCTACACCTTCGCGAACACGATCAACACGCACGAGGGCGGTACCCACGAGGAGGGCTTCCGCTCGGCGCTGACCCGCGTGGTCAACGCCTACGCGAAGGAGAAGAAGCTCCTCAAGGAGAAGGACGGCAGCCTCACCGGTGACGACGTCCGCGAGGGCCTCGCCGCGATCGTGTCGGTGAAGGTCCGGGAGCCGCAGTTCGAGGGCCAGACGAAGACGAAGCTGGGCAACACCGAGGTCAAGTCGTTCGTGCAGACGGCGTCCTTCGAGTGGCTCAACGACTGGTTCGAGCGCAACCCCGCCGACGCCAAGACGATCATCAACAAGGCGGTCGGTTCGGCGCAGGCGCGGATGGCGGCCCGCCGGGCGAAGGAACTGGTCCGGCGCAAGAGCGCGATGGACATCGGCGGCCTGCCCGGCAAGCTGAAGGACTGCCAGTCCAACCAGCCCGACGAGTGCGAGCTCTACATCGTGGAGGGCGACTCCGCGGGCGGTTCGGCGAAGGACGGCCGGGAGTCGCGCTTCCAGGCGATCCTGCCGATCCGGGGCAAGATCATCAACGTGGAGAAGGCGCGGATCGACAAGGTCCTCAAGAACAACGAGGTCCAGTCGATCATCACCGCGCTGGGCACCGGCATCCACGACGAGTTCGACCTCTCGAAGCTGCGGTACCACAAGATCGTGCTGATGGCCGACGCCGACGTCGACGGCCAGCACATCCGGACGCTGCTGCTGACCCTGCTGTTCCGGTTCATGCGCCCGCTGATCGAGAACGGGCACGTCTACCTGGCCCGCCCGCCGCTCTACAAGATCAAGTGGCCGCGCTCGGAGCCGGAGTTCGCCTACTCCGACCGCGAGCGCGACGGGCTGCTGGAGGCGGGCGCGGCGGCCGGCCGCAAGCTGCCGAAGGACGACGGCATCCAGCGCTACAAGGGTCTCGGCGAGATGAACCCGCAGGAGCTGTGGGAGACCACCATGGACCCGGACACCCGGCTGCTCATGCAGGTCTCGCTGGACGACGCCGCCACCGCCGACGAGCTGTTCAGCGTGCTCATGGGCGAGGACGTCGAGGCGCGCCGCTCGTTCATCGTGCGCAACGCCAAGGACGTCGGCTTCCTCGACGTCTGATCCCGGACCCGCCAGCACGGACGGGATCGACCGCCGTCGCCGGGCCACCGCGCCCGGCACGCCGCCCCCCCGGCGCGCCCCCCCCCCCGCGCGCCCCCCCCCCCCCCCCCCCCCCCCCCCCCCCCCCCCCCCGCCGAGCACGGGCCCCCCGGCCCGAGAACACGCCCCC
>NZ_JAIUJZ010000045.1:0-16421 GCF_020176775.1 Saccharopolyspora sp. 6M | reverse complement strand
GCGCGGGGGGGGCCCCCCCGGGGGGGCCGCCCCCCCCCCCCCCCCCCGCCGCGCCCCGGGCGAGCCTCCCCGGACGCTCGCCCGCGTCGCGCCGGCGCAGGAACCCGCCCCACCCGCCTGAAAGGAACTTCCACCCGTGACGGAAATCCTGCCGCCGGAACACGGCCGCGTAGAACCGGTCGACATCCAGCAGGAGATGCAGAACTCTTACATCAACTACGCGATGAGCGTCATCGTCGCGCGCGCCCTGCCGGACGTGCGGGACGGCCTCAAGCCGGTGCACCGCCGCGTGCTGTACGCGATGTACGACTCCGGCTTCCGCCCGGACCGGGGGTACGTGAAGTGCTCCCGCGTCGTCGGCGAGGTGATGGGCAACTACCACCCGCACGGCGACTCGGCGATCTACGACACCCTGGTGCGCCTGGCGCAGCCGTGGGCGATGCGGCACCCGCTGATCGACGGGCAGGGCAACTTCGGTTCGCCGGGCAACGACCCGGCGGCCGCCATGCGGTACACCGAGTCGCGGTTGAAGCCGTTGGCGATGCACATGCTCGCCGACATCGAAGAGGACACCGTCGACTTCTCCGACAACTACGACGGTCGGACCCAGGAACCGGACGTCCTCCCGGCCCGCATCCCGAACCTGCTGGTCAACGGCGGTAGCGGCATCGCGGTCGGGATGGCGACGAACATCCCGCCGCACAACCTGCGGGAAGTCGCCGACGGCGTGGTCTACCTGCTGGAGAACCCCGAGGTCGACGACGAGACGCTCCTCGAAGAGCTGATCAGGCTCATCAAGGGGCCGGACTTCCCGACCAGGGCGCTGATCCTCGGCACCAACGCCATCGCGGACGCGTACCGCACCGGCCGCGGCTCCATCAAGATGCGCTCGGTCGTCTCCGTGGAGGAGGACGCGAAGGGCCGCACCTCGCTGATCGTCACCGAGCTGCCCTACCAGGTCAACCCGGACAACTTGATCGAGAACATCGCGGCCATGCACCGCGACGGCAAGCTCACCGGCATCTCGGACATCGCCGACGAGTCCAACAGCCGACGCGGCATGCGCATCGTCATCACCTTGAAGCGGGACGCGATCCCGAAGGTGGTGCTGAACAACCTCTACAAGCACACCCAGCTGCAGACCACGTTCGGCGTGAACATGCTGGCGTTGGTCGAGGGCGTGCCGCGCACGCTGCGCCTCGACCAGGTGATCCGGTACTACGTCACGCACCAGATCGAGGTCATCGTCCGGCGCACCCGCTTCCGGCTGCGCAAGGCCGAGGAGCGCGCCCACGTGCTGCGCGGCCTGGTCAAGGCGCTGGACGCGCTGGACGCGGTGATCGCGCTGATCCGCCGGTCGCCGACCGTGGACGAGGCCCGCACCGGGCTGATCGGGCTGCTCGACGTCGACGAGGTGCAGGCCGACGCGATCCTGGAGATGCAGCTGCGGCGGCTGTCCGCGCTGGAGCGCCAGAAGATCATCGATCGGCTCGCCGAGCTGGAGCTGGAGATCGAGGACTACAAGGACATCCTCGAGAAGCCGGAGCGGCAGCGGCAGATCATCCGCGACGAGCTCATGGAGATCGTCGAGAAGTACGGCGAGGACCGCCGCACCAAGATCGTGCCCTACGAGGGCGAGGTCTCCATGGAGGACCTCATCGCCGACGAGGACGTCGTCGTCACGATCACCCGCACCGGCTACGCGAAGCGGACCCGCACCGACCTGTACCGCGCGCAGAAGCGCGGCGGCAAGGGCGTGCAGGGCGCGCAGCTCAAGCAGGACGACATCGTCTCGCACTTCTTCGTCTGCTCCACGCACGACTGGATGCTGTTCTTCACGAACAAGGGCCGGGTGTACCGGGCGAAGGCCTACGAGCTGCCCGAGGCGAACCGCACCGCCCGCGGCCAGCACGTGGCGAACCTGCTCGCGTTCCAGCCGGACGAGCACATCGCCCAGGTCATGCAGATCAAGGACTACACCGCCGCCCCGTACCTGGTGCTGGCCACCAAGGCGGGCCTGGTGAAGAAGTCCCGGCTCACCGACTTCGACTCGAACCGTTCGGGTGGACTCATCGGGGTGAACCTCAAGGACGAGGACGAGCTGGTCGGCGCGGTGCTGTGCTCCGAGGAGGACGACCTGCTGCTGGTCTCCGCCGAAGGGCAGTCGATCAGGTTCCACGCCACCGACGAAGCGCTGCGCCCCATGGGCCGCGCCACGTCAGGCGTGCTCGGCATGCGGTTCAACGCGGGCGACGAGCTGCTCGCGATGGGCGTCGTCCGGGCCGGCCGGTTCGTGCTGGTCGCCACCGACGGCGGTTACGCCAAGCGGACGGAGATCGACGACTACCCGGTCCAGGGCCGCGGCGGCAAGGGCGTGCTCACCGTTCAGTACGACCGCAAACGTGGGAGGCTTGTCGGGGCGCTCATCGTCGACCTGGACGATGAGCTCTACGCGATCACCTCCACCGGCGGCGTCATCCGGACCACCGCCAAGGAGGTTCGCAAGGCAGGCAGGCAGACGAAGGGGGTGCGTCTGATGAACCTGGGCGACGGGACTTCGGTGGTGGCCATCGCGCGCAGCGCCGACGAGGCCGCCGATCCGGACGCCGCCGGGCCTGAGCCGACGAAGTAGCGACCGCCGATGACGATCATGAAGGATCTCTCGTGACATCTTCCGAGAAGCCGGAGCGTCCGGACGGGCACCCGGGTGACCAGGATGCCGAACCGACCAACGGCCAGAACTCCCAGCACACCTCGGTGATGACCGGGCAGACCGCTGCGACCGGGGGCGACGGCGACACGTCGGCCGCGGCCGACGGCAACGGCGAGGCGAGCTCGAAGCCGAACGGTTCGGAGACCTTCGAGGGCACCGAGGCGCCGCCGCCGTGGCAGCGCACCGGAGCCGGGGCCGGCAGCGCCGACGGCGGTGCCGAAGCCCAGCCCGGTTTCGACACCGCGCAGACCCAGGGGATCCCGAAGCCCGGGCACGACCAGGAGACGGTCCGCACCGAGATCCCGAAGCAGGGAGCGGACGGCCGCACCGCGGTGAACTTCGGCGCGGCCGCTCGGCCGGGCGCGCAGTCCACCAGCGCCCGCCGGCCCAGCAGGGGACCGCGGCGGGCGAGCCTCCAGGTCAAGCGGCTCGACCCGTGGTCGGTGCTGAAGCTGGCCCTGGTGCTCAGCGTGGCGATGTTCTTCGTCTGGATGATCGCGGTCGCCGTGCTCTACGGGGTGCTCGACGGCATGGGCGTGTGGGACTCGCTGAACGGCACGTTCACCGAGCTCACCTCGCCGGAGGACGCCGCCAGCGAAGAGCTGATCAGCGCGGGCCGCGTGTTCGGCGTCGCCTCCATCATCGGGGCGATCAACATCGTGCTGTTCACGGCGCTGGCGACGGTGAGCGCGTTCATCTACAACGTGGCCGCCGACTTCGCCGGGGGCGTGGAAGTCACGCTGTCCGAGCGGGAGTGACCGGTCCGGGGGGGGGGGGGGGGCCCGCCCCCCCCCCCCCCGGGCCCCCCCCCCCGGCCCGCCGCGCGCCCCGGCACAGCCGCGCGCACCTCCCCGGCACGCCCGCGTTCCGCCGAGCAGCCGAAGTGGACCTCCGCCGAGCACCGGCGTGGCGGGTTTACGAACCGCGCCGAACTCCGCCGGTCCGCGCCCGACTCGGGCGATATCCCCAGTTCGCGGCCCCGCGCGGCCGCCCCTCGCGTCCGTCCGCACCACCCGCCTGGCAGACTGGTCGCGGGCCTTCCCAGATCGTGCGGCGTGCTCGTGCTGTTCGGGCGCGTACTGTGATCAACGGCCGTTCCGGGGACACCTGGAGCGGCCGATCATCCGGGGCATCAGATCGCGGGCGCTCCGCCCTGCGCGTGCCGATGTCCCGCCCGCATTCCGTAGACAGTGGACAGGAGACCGACGCACCGTGGCACCTCCGGCCGGGCAGATCCGCCCAGGGCGTTACCTCGCGATCTTCGCGCTGATCGTCGTGGCGTTGTACGGATTGGTATTCCTCACCGGCGATCAGAAGCCCGACCCGAAGCTGGGCATCGATCTCCAGGGCGGCACCCGGGTGACGCTCACCGCGCGCACCCCGGACGGCCGGCCGCCGACGCAGGAGTCGCTGACCCAGGCGCGCCAGATCATCGAGACCCGCGTCAACGGCATGGGCATCAGCGGTTCCGAGGTGAACCTGGACGGCTCCAACCTGGTGATCACCGTGCCCGGCGAGGGCGGCGACCAGGCCAAGCAGCTCGGCCAGACCGCGGAGCTGAGCTTCCGCAAGGTCGTGCCGAACATGGTGGCGCCCGCGCAGGCCCCGCCGCCGCAGCCGGGCCAGCCCTCCGGGACCGCGCCGCAGGCCGCCCACGCCCAGCAGCCCGCCGACCCGGAAGCCCAGCAGGCGGCGATCGACGAGGCGAAGAAGACCCGGCAGAGCACCGACCCGAACGTGCAGATGCAGGCCCTCGCGGCCCTGGACTGCAACGCCGAGGACCCGCTGCGCGGCAACGCCGACCCGAAGCTCCCGCTGGTCGCCTGCGACCAGCAGAAGGCGCAGAAGTACGTGCTGGAGCCGGTGTTCATGGAAGGCACCGACATCGCCAACGCGGCGGCCCAACCGCCGAACCAGCAGGAGCCGAACTGGACGGTGAGCCTGGACTTCACCGCCGACGGGGGCAAGCGCTGGGCGGACTTCACCTCCGCCAACGTCGGCCAGCAGGCCGCGTTCGTGCTCGACGGCGAGGTCGTCTCCGCGCCGACGATCAACGTGGCGCTGCTCGGCGGCAACGCCTCCATCAGCGGCAGCTTCAACCAGCAGTCCGCGACGGACCTGGCCGACGTGCTCAAGTACGGCTCGCTGCCGCTGGCGTTCGACCAGTCCGAGGCCGAGACGGTGTCGGCGACGATGGGCGTCGCCGCGCTGGAGGCCGGTCTGATCGCCGGTGGCATCGGCCTGCTCCTGGTCGCGGTGTACTGCCTGGCCTACTACCGGTTGCTCGGCGTGCTCACGGTGCTGTCGCTGGTGCTCTCCGGCGGCATCGTCTACGGCGTGCTCGTGCTGCTCGGGCGGTGGATCGGCTTCACCCTCGACCTGGCGGGCATCGCCGGGTTCATCGTCGCGATCGGTATCACCGCCGACTCGTTCATCGTGTTCTTCGAACGGCTCAAGGACGAGATCCGCGAGGGCCGGACGTTCCGCTCCGCGGTGCCCAGGGCGTGGACCCGGGCGCGGCGCACCATCCTGTCCGCCGACGCGGTGAGCTTCCTGGCCGCGGCCGTGCTCTACGTGCTCGCGGTCGGCCAGGTGAAGGGCTTCGCGTTCACCCTCGGCATGTCGACGGTGCTCGACCTCGTCGTGGTGTTCCTGGTGACGCACCCGCTGGTGGCGCTGGCGTCGAAGAACAAGTTCCTGTCCAAGCCCTCGGTGTCCGGCCTCGGCGCGACGCAGCGCTACGCCGCCCAGCAGCGCTCCGCGCGCTCCCGGGGTGCTTCCAGCGCGAAGGAGGCCTGACGGTGGTCATCCACAGCACCGCCGGCGACGGCGGAAACCGGCGCGCGAGCGTCTTCGAACGCCTCTACATCGGCAACGGCGCCTTCGACATCGTCGGCAAGCGCATGCGCTGGTACGTGTCCCTCGGGCTGCTGGTGCTGGTGTGCATCGGCGCGATGGGCCTCAAGGGCTTCAACCTGGGCATCGACTTCGAGGGCGGCACCAAGCTGCAGGTCCCGGCCGTCGGCGCGCAGGGCCCGATCAGCGAGGACCAGGTGCAGGAGGCGTTCACCGAAGCACTCGGTCACCCGGCCGAGACGGTGCAGCTGGTGGGCACCGCGAACAGCCAGACCATCCAGGTCCGCACCGAGTCGCTGAACACCGCGCAGGTCTCCGAGGTCAAGGAGACGATGTTCCAGCGGCTCCAGCCGCTGGGCGCCGACGGCGAGCCGAGCCCGGCCGCGGTCAGCGACAGCGCGGTCAGCGGCACCTGGGGCGGGGAGATCACCCAGCAGGCGCTGCTGGCGCTGGGCGTGTTCCTGGTGCTGGTGACGGTGTTCCTCGCGTTCTACTTCGAGCGCTGGATGGCGGTGGCGGCGCTGATCGCGCTGCTGCACGACGTGGTGGTCACCGCGGGCATCTACGCGCTCACCGGCTTCGAGGTCACGCCGAGCACGGTGATCGGCCTGCTCACGATCCTCGGGTTCTCGCTGTACGACACGGTCGTGGTGTTCGACAAGGTGAAGGAGAACACCCGCGGGCTGCTCGGCCTGACCCGCCGCAGCTATCCGGAGGCCGCGAACCTCGCGGTGAACCAGACGCTGATGCGCTCCATCAACACCTCGGTGATCGCGCTGCTGCCGGTGATCGGCCTGCTCGTGGTCGGCGCCTGGCTGCTGGGCGTGGGCGTGCTGCGGGACCTGGCGCTGGTGCAGCTGGTCGGCATGATCGCCGGTGTGGTGTCGTCGATCTTCCTGGCGACGCCGCTGCTGGTGGACTTCAAGATGCGGGACCGCCGGTACCGGCAGCAGGCGGCGAAGGTCGCCCAGCGCCGGGAGCGCGGTTCCGCGAAGGAGACCGGCGAGCCTTCGGACGAGCAGGCCGAGGAGGGCTCGGAGCGGACCCTGGCCGGCGCGTCCAGCGCCGCGGGCAAGCGCGCCGCGCGCTCCGACGCCCCGCAGAACCGGCGGCGGCCCGCGGGCAAGTCCAGCCGCCCGACCGGGAAGAAGCGGCGCTGATGGCGGGATCGGACGGCGTGCGGGTGCTGCACCCCGCGCTGGAGCAGGCGGCGCGGCTGATCCGCGAGGTCCCGGACTTCCCGGAGCCCGGAATCCTGTTCCGCGACATCAGCCCGCTGCTGGCCGACGGGGAGGCGTTCGCGGCGGTCGTGACCGCGCTCGGTGACGGCCTGGAGTTCGACGTGGTGGCCGGGGTCGAGGCCCGCGGCTTCCTGCTCGGCGCCGCCGTCGCGCACGCGCGCGGCACCGGGGTCGTGGGCTTGCGGAAGCCGGGCAAGCTGCCGGAGGTCGCCGACCGCGTGGACTACCAGCTGGAATACGGCTCGGCGAGCCTGGAGCTCCCGGCGGCCACCATCAGTGCTGGTCAGCGGGTTCTCGTGGTGGACGACGTGCTGGCCACCGGCGGCACGCTGCGCGCGGCCTGCGAGCTGCTCGGCCGCGCCGGCGCGAAGGTGGTGGCCTCGTCCGTGGTGTTGGAGCTCACGGCGCTCGGCGGCCGGGACCGGATGGATTCGGACGTGCAGGCGCTGCTGGCGGTGTGAGGATCTTCGGCCCGGCTGATCGGTCCTGGTGAAGTTTTCCCGTCGACTCGAAGCTGAGAGTGACCGTTCAACGTTTCGGGGGACGGCCGGGGAAGGGTGATAGCCCGAACGGCGTTATTCTCGATGCCCGGGTCGTGACCACTTCAAGATCCGGGTGCAACGTCCCCTCCATGCCCGGGAGCGCGCGGTGAGCCAAGACGTCGAGTCTCCTGCCCCAGCAGCAACCGAGCAGGTGCGTCCCGCCTCGGCGACCAGGCGGGTGCGCGCCCGCTTGGCCAGACGGATCACGGCGCAGCGCGCCGCGGAGGTCAAGCAAGTGCTCGAACCGCTGGCCGCGGTGCACCGCGAGCTGCACCCGCACGCGGATCTGGCGCTGCTGCAGCGGGCCTACGACGTGGCCGAGGACAAGCACAGCCACCAACGCCGCAAATCGGGTGACCCGTACATCACCCATCCGCTGGCCGTCGCCACCATCCTGGGTGAGCTGGGCATGGACACCACGACGCTGGTGGCGGCGCTGCTGCACGACACGGTCGAGGACACCGACTACTCGGTGGAGCACCTCAGCGCGGACTTCGGCGACGAGGTGTCGCACCTGGTCGACGGCGTCACGAAGCTGGACAAGGTGAAGCTCGGCGCTGCCGCCGAGGCCGAGACCATCCGCAAGATGATCATCGCGATGGCCCGCGACCCCCGCGTCCTCGTGATCAAGCTGGCCGACCGGCTGCACAACATGCGCACCATGCGCTTCCTGCCGCCGGAGAAGCAGGCCCGCAAGGCCCGCGAAACCCTCGAAGTGCTCGCGCCGCTCGCGCACCGGCTGGGCATGGCCACCATCAAGTGGGAGCTGGAGGACCTGGCCTTCGCCATCCTGCAGCCGAAGAAGTACGACGAGATCGTGCGGCTCGTCGCCAACCGCGCCCCGTCCCGGGACACCTACCTGCGCACCGTCACCGACGAGCTGTCCGGGCAGCTGGAGACCGCGCGGCTGGCCGCGAAGGTCGAAGGGCGCCCGAAGCACTACTACTCGATCCACCAGAAGATGATCGTCCGCGGCCGCGACTTCGACGACATCCACGACCTGGTGGGCGTGCGGATCCTCGTCGACGAGGTGCGCGACTGCTACGCCGCGATGGGCGTGGTGCACGCGCTGTGGCAGCCGATGCCCGGCCGGTTCAAGGACTACATCGCCCAGCCCCGCTTCGGCGTCTACCAGTCGCTGCACACCACCGTCATCGGTCCCGAGGGCAAGCCGCTGGAAGTGCAGATCCGCACCAGCGAGATGCACCGCACCGCCGAGTACGGCATCGCCGCGCACTGGCGCTACAAGGAGACGAAGGGCCGCAACGGCAGCGGCGGGCAGGCCGGCGTCGAGGTCGACGACATGGCCTGGATGCGCCAGCTGCTGGACTGGCAGCGGGAGGCCGCGGACCCGGGCGAGTTCCTGGAATCGCTGCGCTACGACCTCGCCACCCGCGAGATCTTCGTGTTCACCCCCAAGGGCGATGTGATCACGCTGCCGTCCGGGTCGACGCCGGTGGACTTCGCCTACGCGGTGCACACCGAGGTCGGGCACCGCTGCATCGGCTCCCGCGTCAACGGCCGGCTGGTCGCGCTGGAACGCAAGCTGGAGAACGGCGAGGTCGTCGAGATCTTCACCTCCAAGGCGGAGGGGTCCGGGCCCAGCCGGGACTGGCTGTCGTTCGTCGCCTCGCCCCGGGCCAAGGCGAAGATCAAGCAGTGGTTCGCGAAGGAACGCCGCGAAGAGGCCATCGAGCACGGCAAGGAGGCGATCACCAAGGAGATCCGGCGGCTCGGGCTCCCGGTGCAGCGCCTCGTCACCGCCGACTCCATCGCCGCCGTCGCCCGCGAACTGCACTACGTGGACGTCACCGCGCTGTACGCGGCGGTGGGGGAGCGGCAGGTCTCCGCGCACCACCTGGTGCAGCGGCTCGTCGCGCTGATCGGCGGCGTGGAGCAGGCCGAGGACGAGATCGCCGAGCGCTCCACCCCGTCCACCGTGCAGCAGCGCCGCCGCAGCACCGGCGACTCCGGGGTCGTGGTCAAGGACGCCGGGGACGTGTGGTCCAAGCTCGCCCGCTGCTGCACCCCCGTGCCGGGCGACGAGATCCTGGGCTTCGTCACCCGCGGCGGCGGGGTCAGCGTGCACCGCACCGACTGCACCAACGCCGACGACCTGCGCAAGTCGCCGGAGCGGCTGGTCGAGGTGTACTGGGCGCCGTCCTCGTCCTCGGTGTTCCTGGTGGCCATCCAGGTGGAGGCGCTGGACCGGCACCGGCTGCTGTCCGACGTGACGAAGGTGCTCGCCGACGAGCGGGTGAACATCCTGTCCGCCTCCGTCACCACCTCGAAGGACCGGGTCGCCGTGAGCCGGTTCTCGTTCGAGATGGGCGACCCGAAGCACCTCGGCCACGTGCTCAAGGCGGTGCGCAACATCGAAGGCGTCTACGACGTTTACCGGGTCACCTCGGCGGCGTGAAGGTCAGGCCGTGATGTCGATCCGGTCGTAGCCGCGGAGGGCGAAGGCGGCCGAGCGGCGGGGGCGCTCCAGCAGGGCGAAATCGGGGAAGCGGGCGGCGAACTCGGCCAGCACCACCCCGATCTCCAGCCGGGCCAGCGGTGCGCCCAGGCAGTAGTGCATCCCGATGCCCAGCGCCAGGTGCGGGTTCGGCGTGCGGGTCAGGTCCAGCTCGTCCGGTGCCGCGAACGCGGTCGGGTCCCGGTTCGCCGCGCCCAGCAGCACCACGACCTTGTCGCCCGCCTCGACGCGGGTCCCGGCCAGCTCCACCGGGCGCACGGCGGTGCGCTCGAACAACTGGTTCGGGGTGTCGTGGCGCAGCAGCTCGTCCACGGCGGTGGCGACCGCGTCCGGCCCGAGCCCGCGGAACAGGCGCCACTGCGCGGGCCGGTCGTGCAGCGCGACGACGGCGTTCCCGATGCCGTTCACGCTGGCCTCGTGCCCGGCCATCAGCAGCAGCGCGCACGTCGCCACCAACTCGTCGCGGTCCAGCGCGCCGGTGCCGACGAGCGCGCTGAGCGGGTCGACACCGGGGTGCGCGCGGCGGTGCTCGACGTGCTCGGTGACGTGCCCGCGGAACTCGCCGGCGGCCAGCTCGGCGTCCCGGCGGCCCGCGTCGTCCAGCTCCGGCTCGTACATCCGCACGATGCGGTTCGACCAGTTCCGCAGCAGCGGGCCTTCGGCAGGCGGGAAGCCGAGCAGCGCGGCGATCACGTCCACCGGCACCGGCCCGGCCAGCGCGGACATCAGCTCGGCGCGGCCGTGCTCGTCGATCTCCGCGCGCAGCCGGTCCAGGCGCGGGCGGACGAGCTCGGTGGTGGTGGCGCGCATCGCGGCCACGGCGCGGCGGTGGAACAGCGGGGCGACGGCGGCGCGCAGCCTGCCGTGCAACCGCTCGTTCTCCAGCATGCTCAGCCGGTGCAGCGCGTTGAACGCCTCGAACTCGGCCAGCGGAACCCGGTCCACCCACACCCGCCGCAGGTCGCGGTGGCGCAGCACCGCCGAGCACAGCTCGTGCGAGACGGCGACGTGCGCGCCCCACGCCTCGTGCCGGTGCAGCGGTCCCCGTTCGCGCAGCGCGCGGAAGACCGGGTACGGGTCCGCGACGAAACCGGGATCGGCCGGGTCCAGCGCCGCCACGTCGATCACCTGCGCACCTCCGATCGGACCGAGCCTAGGCGTCCCGGACGCGTCCGAGTAGGCCCGGAACGGCGAAGGGCCGCGGAACCGTCCGGTCCCGCGGCCCTCCGCAGACGTCGCGAGCGGGTCAGGCGACCTTCGCGCTGTCGATGTGCACCGGCAGCTTCGGCTTGCCGTCGCCCTGACCGGTGTCGTCACCGGCCGCGGCCACCTTGTCCACGACCTGCAGGCCGGGCTCGCCGACGGTACCGAACACCGTGTAGTTCGGCGGCAGCTGCGAGTCGCCGTAGACGATGAAGAACTGGCTGCCGTTGGTGTCCGGCCCCGAGTTCGCCATCGCCAGCGTGCCCCGCGGGTACGTCGGCTGGGAGTCGACCTCGTCGGCGAACGAGTAGCCGGGGCCACCGGAACCGGTACCGGTCGGGTCGCCGCACTGCAGCACCTTCAGGCCCTCAGTGGTGGTCAGCCGGTGGCAGTCGGTGTCGTCGAAGTACTTCGACTCCGCCAGGTGCGCGAAGTTGTTCGCCGCGCACGGGGCCTTCGCGTGGTCCAGCGTCACCGGGATGTCGCCCTGGCCGGTGCTCAGCGTCACCTGCTGGGTCTTCGGCGCGTCGGCACCCGGGGACTCCGGCGGGTCGACCGGCTTCGCCGCGGGCTGGCCGGGCGTCGGCTGGTAGGTGCACGTCGGCGCGGCCTCCGACTCACCGCTGCTGTTGATGAAGTACACGACGCCCGCCACGGCCAGGATGACCACCAGCACCGTGGCGCCGAGGGTCATCATCCGACGTCGCTTCGCCTGCTCCGCACGCCGCTCCAACTGCCGTTCGAGCTTGCGCTTGGCGTTCTGGCGACGTTGTTCGTTGCTCGGCACCTGCTCCCTCCCCGGGGGCTCCGACACGATCAGGACACCTGGAGTTTATGGGCCGCCCGGTTCCACGGAACCGGCAGACCGTGCGGGACGATGTTCTAGGCTGAACAGGCCACGGCCCGCCCGTCCGCGGCGGTCGATGATCTCGTGTTGGACGACGAAAGGCGCACGCGTGCTGGTGCTCGGGTTCCCCGCCGGACCTCTGCAGGCGAACTGCTACCTGCTCGCCGCGGGCGACGGCGCGGACTGCGTCATCGTCGACCCCGGCCAGGAGGCGACCGAGGCGCTCGACGAGCAGCTGCGCGAACACCGGCTGAACCCGGTGGCGGTGCTGCTCACCCACGGGCACTTCGACCACGTCTTCTCCGCGGGCGAGGTGTGCCGCGCGCACGACGTGCCCGCGTGGATCCACCCGGCCGACCGGTACATGCTCACCGACCCCGCCGCCTCGATGGGCCCGCAGGGCGCGGAGCTGTTCGCGGCGCTGCCGCCGCTGGTCGCGCCCGGCGACGTCCGGGACCTCGGCGACGGCGACGTGCTGGAGCTCGCCGGGCTCGACATCGGCGTCACGCACAGCCCCGGCCATACCGGCGGGTCGGTGCTGTTCGGCGTCGGCGCGGACGAGGGCGGCCGGCTGCTGCTGGCCGGGGACACCCTGTTCGCCGGTGCCATCGGACGCACCGACCTGCCCGGCGGCGACCACTCGACGATGCTGCACACGCTGCGCACCCGCATCCTGCCGCTCGTCGACGACACGGTCGTCCTGCCCGGCCACGGACCCACCACCACCATCGGTCGCGAGCGCGCGAGCAACCCGTTCCTGCAGGACCTGGTTTCCGCCGACCGGTGACCCACCCCAGCTTGAGGACAGCGAAGCACCCCTGATGAGCACCTTCACCGCCCCCAAGGGCATTCCCGAGTACTACCCGCCGGAGTCCGCCGGGTTCCTGGCCGTGCGCGACGCGCTCGCCGACGCGGCCCGTCGCGCCGGGTACGGCCACATCGAACTGCCCCTGTTCGAGGACACCACCCTGTTCGCGCGCGGCGTCGGCGAATCGACCGACGTGGTCAGCAAGGAGATGTACACCTTCGCCGACCGCGGCGGCCGCTCGGTCACGCTGCGCCCCGAAGGCACCGCGGGCGTGATCCGCTCGGTCATCGAGCACAGCCTCGACCGCGGGCAGCTCCCGGTGAAGCTGCAGTACGGCGGCGCGTTCTTCCGCTACGAGCGGCCGCAGGCCGGGCGCTACCGGCAGCTGCAGCAGGTCGGGGTGGAGGCCATCGGCGTGGACGACCCGGCGCTGGACGCCGAGGTGATCGCCATCGCCGACGAGGGCTACAAGCGGCTCGGCCTCACCGGCTACCGCATCGAGCTCAGCTCGCTCGGCGACGCCACCTGCCGGCCGGACTACCGCGCGAAGCTGCAGGAGTTCCTCGGCAGGTTGCCGCTGGACGAGGCGACCCGGCAGCGCGCCGAGCTGAACCCGCTGCGGGTGCTCGACGACAAGCGGCCCGAGGTGCGCGAGCTGGTCGCCGACGCCCCGCTGATGGTGGACCACCTCTCGGCGGAGTCGAAGGAGCACTACGAGCAGGTCAAGCAGCACCTGGCCGACCTGGGCGTGGGCTTCGTGGAGAACCCGCGGCTGGTGCGCGGCCTGGACTACTACACCAAGACGACCTTCGAGTTCGTGCACGACGGGCTCGGCGCCCAGTCCGGCATCGGCGGCGGTGGCCGCTACGACGGGCTGATGGCGGAGCTCGGCGGCGCGGAACTGTCCGGCATCGGCTTCGGCCTCGGCGTGGACCGCACGCTGCTGGCCTGCGAGGCCGAGGGCATCGAGGTCGGGGACCGCACCCGGTGCGACGTGTACTGCGTGCCGCTGGGCGAGTCCGCGAAGCGGCGCCTCGTCACCGTCGCCGCTGGTCTGCGCGACGCCGGGGTGCGCACCGATATCGCCTACGGCGGCAAGGGGCTCAAGGGCGCGATGAAGGCCGCCGACCGCTCCGGTGCCCGGTTCGCGCTGGTGCTCGGCGAGCGCGACGTCGAAGCGGGCAGCGCGCAGCTCAAGGACCTCGGCAGCGGTGAGCAGCGGTCCGTGCCGCTGGACGAGCTGGTGCCCCAGGTCGCCGCGGCCGTGGCGGAGCTATGACCGAGCCCGCGGACGTCCCGGCCGAGACCGTCGAACTGGACCTGCTCGACCGGGCCACCGTGCGCAAGCGCGCCCGTAACGTGGTGATCGCCGCGCTGGTCGTGGCCGCCGCGTTCGGCGGCGTCGTCGGCCTCGTCGCGGGCCCGGCCGGGTTCGCGGTGGGCGCGGCGGTGGTGGCGGTGCCGCTGCTGCTGCTCGCGCTCGGTGAATCCCGCAAGACCACGTGGCTGCGCGGCGGCGAGGTCTCGGTGCGCGCGCTCGGCACCCGGACGGTGGACCTGCGGACGGCGGACCGGCTCGACCTGGTGATCACCGACGTGCGCGGGATGCGGACGGTGAGCCTGCTGGTCGGCGGACCGCCGAAGGGCAAGGCCGTGTCGGTGGCGCTGGCCATGTACGCGGGCACCGGCGGGCGCGAGCTCGGCGTGCTCGCGCTGCGGCGCATCGCCGACGCGCTGGCGTCCATCGGGGACACGCACGCGCTGGTGCTCTCCGAGCTGGTCGTGGCGCAGCTGAAGTCCGAGGCCAGGGGCGACGGAGCGGCGGCCCGCCCGCTGTACCGGCTCGCCTCGCTGGCTCCGCAGGGGCGGATGGCGCAGAAGCTGAACCCGCAGGCCGTCGCCGGTTTCGTCACGACCCTGGACTGAGCGGCTCCGCCCGGGTGCACGGCCCTCGAACGGGGTTCGCGCACCCGGGCCACTCGCCGGTGCTCAGGCCGTCGGCGGCTGCGGGCGGGAGCGGTGGTGGACACGGGACGTGGCGCTCTCCGCCGCCGCGGCACCGGCCCGCTCGGCCGCGCTCGCGCGGTCGGCACCACCGGTCTCCCTGGCCGCGACGAGCGCCGCGATCAGCGTGGTGATCGGCACCGCGGCGACCAGGCCGATGCTGCCCACCAGGGTGCGCACCACCTCCTGGGCGACCGCCTGGGTGCTGATGATCTCCCCGAAGCTGCGGCCCGACAGCGAGTACGCCAGCAGCAGCGGCAGCGACGCACCCGCGTAGGCCAGCACCAGGGTGTTCACCGCCGAGGCCACGTGGTCCCGCCCGATCCGCAGTCCCGCCTGGTAGAGCTTCCGCCAGCCCATCGACGGATCGGCCCGCTGCAGCTCCCACACCGCGCTGGTCTGGGTGACCGTCACGTCGTCGAGCACGCCCAGCGCGCCGATCACGATGCCCGCCAGCAGCAGGCCGCGCGCGTCGATCGGCGTGCCCAGCGCGGCGATGAGGCTGGAGGTGTCGTCGTCCAGCCCGGTCAGCTGCGTCGTCGCCGAGAACAGCGCGCTGAGCCCGCCGATCAGCGCCAGGCTCAGCAGCGTGCCGAGTACCGCCGTCGAGGTGCGCGCGGAGAACCCGTGCGTCAGGTACAGCACCACGAACATGATCAGGCCGGAGCCGACCACGGACACCAGCAGCGGGTTCTCCCCGGCCAGGATCGCGGGCAGCACGAACCCGATCAGCACCACGAAGCTCAGCACCAGCGCGCCCAGCGCGGCCAGGCCCTGCCAGCGCCCGAGCAGCAGCACCGCGACCGCGAACACCAGGCCGAGCACCAGCAGCGGACTGCCGCGCTGGAAGTCGACCACCTGGAAGGACGATTCCTCCTCCGGGTTGGCGCCCGCGTAGGACAGCACCACCCGGTCGCCGACGGCGAACCGCGGAGTGCCGGGTTCGACGGGCATCACCTGGGCGATGGTCCGGCCCGGGGTCGGCCCGTCCGACATCCGCACCTGGAGGGTGACGCAGCCGCCGGTGTCGCCGCAGCCGCCCGCGGCGGAGGCCACGACCTCGCCGTTCACCGGGTACTGGCCGAGGCCCAGGTCGGCGCCGGTGCGCTGCTGGTGGCCGAACGGGTAGAGCAGCGCGGTGCCGATGATCGCGGCGAGTGCGAACGGCACCAGGGCGATGGCGAGCAGGCGCTTGACGGTGCGGGAGGCGGGAGGACCGTCGTGTCCGTGTCCGTGTCCGTGTCCGTGTCCGTGTCCGATGGCGGTGGCGCCGGTGCTCGGGCCGGGGTCGCCCGCGGCCGGGGGCGTCGTCCCGCCGCCCGCCGCGGGAGCGGCGTGGGCTCCGGTCCGCTCGGTCTCGGCCCGGTCGCCCGGTGGGCGGCGCCGCGCGCGCGGTCGGCCGGGGTCAGCACCGCCGCGTTCGGCGTTCCGCCCGGGAGAGCCGCGTCCGGGAGTTCCGGCCCGTCCGGGATCGCCGTCCGGCCTGCGCTGCCCGCCGCGTCCGGGTTCGCGGGTGCCGGGTTCGGCGCCGCCGGGCTGGCCGCTCGCGGAGTCGCCGCCGGGTTCGTCGCCCCCGGGTCGGCCGCCGCGACCCGGTTCGTCGGGTCGCCGCCGCCGGGCGCGCGGTCCGGTCGCGTCGGGATCGGCCGGGCGGCCCGGTGGCGCGGGCTGCGGTCCACCGGGTTCGCCGGATCGGGGCGCGGGCCGCGATCGGGGGCCGGGCGGCGG
>NZ_JAIUJZ010000044.1:0-26938 GCF_020176775.1 Saccharopolyspora sp. 6M | reverse complement strand
GGACGGGGGTGGGCAGCGTGCTGAGCATTGTCTCGACCGACCTCCTGCCGTGGTGGTGACCCGTTCGCGGTGCTGCGCGAGCCGCGGATCACCGGGGGCGTGCTGGTCTGGTGCTGTGAAGTGGAACCAGGTGGTTCCGCCGGAGCATACGTGTTGTTACTCATAAGTAGGTAGTGCTCCGAGGTTTCGGATTCATCGCGGTTGCCCCGCCGCCCCCCGACGCGGTTGAGTGATGTCGAACACCCCCGGCCGCGGACGCGCCGCGGGGACGGCGATGGAGGTGCGCCATGTCGACCGAAGCGTGCCCGCCCCCGGTCACCGGCCGGACCGGCGCCACCGCGCCCGACGTCAACCTGGCCGACCTCGTGCGCGCCGCCGCCGAGCGCGGACCCGGCCACCCCGCGCTGATCGACCTCGCCGGGCACCGGATGAGCTGGTCCGAGCTGGACGCCGCCTGCACCGGTTACGGGTGGCGGCTGCGGGAGGCCGGCGTGCGGCCCGGGGACCGGGTGGCGCTGGCGCTGCCCACCGGGTTCGAGTTCTGCGTCGCGCTGTTCGCCGCGTTCCGGGCCGGCGCCGTCGCCGTGCCGCTGCCGCCCTCGGCGCCCGCGCCGGAGCTGCGCCGCGTCCTCGACGACAGCGGCGCCGCGCTGCTCGTCCGCGGCGGTGCTCCGGCGGGCACCGCCGTCCGCGACCTCGGCGGCATCGCCGAGCTCGACCCGCCGACCGGCGAGGAGCGCGCCGAGCAGGAGCTGCCGCGGGAACCCGCCGACCTCGCCGTGCTCTGCTACACCTCCGGCACCTCCGGGCCGGCGCGCGGCGCGATGCTGCCGCACGCGGCGCTGCTGGCGAACGTGCACCAGTGCGGGCGGCTGCGCCCGATGCCGGTCAACGCCGCCGACCGGGTGCTGCTCGCGCTGCCGATGTACCACGCCTTCGGCCTCGGCCCCGGCATGCTGCAGGTCGCCGCCGTCGGCGCCACCGCCGTGCTGCTGCCGCGCTTCGACGCCGAGGAGGCGCTGACCGCGATCTCGCGGCACCGGGTCACCGGCGTGGTGGGCGTGCCGCCGATGTACCGCGAGTGGCTGCGGCTGGAACCCCACCGGCTCCGCGAGGGCCTGTCCACGGTGCGGCTGCTGACCTCCGGCGCGGCCCCGCTGGGCGCCGACGTGGCGAGCGCGGTGCGCTCCGCGACCGGGCTGGACGTGTTCGAGGGCTACGGCCTCACCGAGACCGGGCCGGTGCTGACCACCACGCTCGCCGGGGGCCGGGCCAAACCGGGATCGGTGGGCCGCGCGCTGCCGGGCGTGCAGCTGCGGCTCGTGGACACCGACGGCTCCCCGATCGACGAGGCCGACGGCGACACCGGCCGGGTGTCGGTGCGCGGGGCGAACCTGTTCCGCGGCTACTGGCCGGACGCGGCGCACGGACCGGACCAGGACGGCTGGTTCCGCACCGGCGACGTCGGCTACTTCGACGCCGACGGCGACCTGCACCTGGTGGACCGCGCCACCGACCTGATCATCGTGAACGGCTTCAACGTGTACCCGCGGGAGGTGGAGGCGGTGCTCGCCGAACTGCCCGGTGTCGTCGAATCCGCCGTGGTCGGCGTGCCCGACGAGGCGCGCGGCGAGGCGGTCCGGGCCGTCGTCGTCGCCGGCCCCGGAGCCGAGCTCACCGAGGACTCGGTGCGGGCGCACTGCGCGGCCCGGCTCGCCAAGTTCAAGGTCCCCGTCGAGGTCGGCTTCGCCCCCGAGCTCCCGCACTCGCCGACCGGCAAGATCGCCCGCCGCACGCTCCGCACCCCGCCGGCCTGACCGGTCCCGCTACCTTGGGGGCAGGTCCGCTGGAGGAGGTCGGAAGTGCCGGGAACCGGGGAATCGGGGCAGCACGCGGTGACGCTGCTGGTGCGCGAGCAGTGCCACCTGTGCGACGAGGCGCTCGCCGCCGTCCGCGAGGTGTGCGCCGAGTTCGACGTGCCGTGGGCGATCGAGGACGTGGACGCCGACCCCGAGCAGCGCGCCGAGTACGGCGACCGGGTGCCGGTCGTCCTGGTGGACGGCGTCGAGCACGGTTACTGGAAGGTCGAACCCGCCCGGCTCCGCGCCGCGCTCAGCCGCTGACCCGCCGTGCACCGGCCCGGTGCCGACCGGTGTGTCGTTTCGCACCGGGCGGCGGGCCGGGAGGTCGGCTGCGCGGCGGAAAACGCCTCGGAAGCCGCGCGATGACACCGATATCGTCGCTCTGACCAGCCGTTTTGGCTGGCGGGGGGCGCATCCGACATCATGGTGCGGGGTGGTCCGGCGGCCGCTGGTGCGGACGTCGGGGAACTTTGTGCATGTCTTCACAAATGGCTACGGTGGAGTTCGAGCCGTGTCATCGAGGTCGGCGGTTCGCACCCCGTTTCCACTCCGGTGCGCCGCTCGGCCGGCGAGCGCGGCGGACGAGCAGCACCAAGTCAGGTCGAGGGAGAGCCAGTGACGGCCCACGGAGAGGGCGAACGGGACGAGGCCGGGCAGCCGGCGGACGTCCCGTCCGGGTCAGGGTCACCCGCCGAATCCATCGCGGTCCCCGCCGCCCGGGAACGGGCGCGGGCCATTCCGGAAGCGGCCGTCGCACGCCTCGCGGTGTACCTGCGCGTGCTGTCCGGCCTCGAAGAGCGCGGCACCGGCACCGTGTCCAGCGAAGAGCTCGCCGCCTTCGCCGGGGTGAACTCGGCGAAGCTGCGCAAGGACCTGTCCTACATCGGCTCCTACGGCACCCGCGGCGTCGGCTACGACGTGGCGGTGCTGATCGGCCAGATCGAGCGGACGCTCGGGCTCACCAAGAAGCACCGCGTCGCCGTGGCCGGCATCGGGAACCTGGGGCACGCGCTCGCCAACTACGGCGGCTTCCTGAACCGGGGCTTCCCGGTGGCCGCGCTGTTCGACCTCGACCCCGACCTGCTGGACGTGCCGGTCGGCGGCATCCCGGTCAGCTCCGTCGACGACATCGTCGAGGTCTGCCGCGAGCGCGAGGTCACCATCGGCGTCATCGCCACGCCCACCGAGGGGGCGCAGGACGTCTGCGATCGCCTCGTCGAAGGCGGCGTGGTGTGCATCCTGAACTTCGCCCCGGTCGTCCTGCAGGTCCCCGAGCACGTCGAGGTGCGCAAGGTCGACCTGGCCGTGGAGATGCAGATCCTGTCCTTCCACGTCGCGCGCCGGAATCAGGAGGCGATGGTGGTGCCCGGCGTGGCCGGCACCGACGCCGGTCCGCCGGGCGGCGGGGCGAACGGGAACGGGAACTCCGATTCCGCGCCGGAGCGCGGTGATGTGGACGGGATGGTGGTTCGGCCGTGAACCTGCTCACCGTCGGGCTCTCCCACCGGAGCGCCCCGGTACGGGTGCTGGAGAGGGTCGCGATCGGCGCCGACGAGGTCGGCAAGGTCCTCGACGAGCTGCTCGGCCGTCCGCACATCAGCGAGGCCTTCCTGGTCTCCACCTGCAACCGCGTCGAGGTGTACGCGGTCGCCGAGACCTTCCACGGCGGGCTGAACGACGTGACCGAGGTGCTGGCCCGCAAGGCCGGGGCCGAGGTCGCCGAGCTCGCCGACCACTTCTACGTGCACTACGCCGGTGCCGCGGTGGAGCACCTGTTCTCCGTGGCCGCCGGGCTGGACTCGATGGTCGTCGGCGAGGCGCAGATCCTCGGCCAGCTGCGGCAGGCCTACGGCGTCGCCGACCAGGCCGGCACCGTCGGGCGCACGCTGCACGAGCTGGCGCAGCAGGCGCTGCGCGTCGGCAAGCGGGTGCACGCCGAGACCGAGATCGACGCCGCCGGTGCCTCGGTGGTCTCCGAGGCCCTCTCCGACGCCGAAGCGCTGCTGGGCGGTGTCGCCGGGAAGCGCGCGCTGCTCGTCGGCGCGGGCTCCATGGGCGGCTTGGCGGCCGCGCAACTGCGCCGCGCCGGGATCGGCTCCGTGGTCATCGCCAACCGCACCGCCGCCAACGGCGCCCGGCTCGCCGAGTCGCTGCGCGCCGAGGGCATCCCGGCGGACGCGGTGGAGCTCGCGGGGCTCGGCTCCGCGATCGCCGCCGCCGACCTCGTGGTGACCTGCACCGGAGCCGTCGGTGCCGTGATCACCGAGGACGTCGTGGCCGACGCGGTGCGGGACCGGGACGACAGCGGCCAGCCGCTGCTGTTCTGCGACCTGGGGCTGCCGCGGGACACCGCGCCCGAGGTCGCCGAGCTGCCCGGCGTCGCCGTCGTCGACCTGGAGACCCTGCAAGCGCGGCTCACCGCGCAGCGCGGCGGCAGCGAATCCGACCGCGCCGCGGCGATCGTCGCCGACGAGCTGCGCGGCTACCTCGCCTCGCAGCGCTCCGCCGAGGTCACCCCGACGGTCACGGCGCTGCGCAAGCGCGCCGCCGAGGTCGTCGACTCCGAACTCCTGCGGCTGGACTCGCGGCTGCCCGAACTGGACGGACCGGTGCGCGACGAGCTGTCCCGCACGGTGCGCCGCGTCGTGGACAAGCTGCTGCACGCACCCACGGTCCGGGTGAAGGAACTGGCATCCGTTCCCGGCGGCTCCGGTTACGCCGAGGCGCTGCGGGAACTCTTCGAACTGGACCCGCAGGCGCCGACCGCGATCCGCACGCCCCGCTCCGCGGAGGACGTGCCGGTGACCGGCGCGCACTCGGCGCAGGCGCTGCTGCGGGACCCCCTCGCCCAGGACGGGGCGGAACAGGACGGTGAAGACCGGTGAACAAGACGCTGCGCATCGGCACGCGCGGCAGCGCGCTCGCGATGGCCCAGACCGGGATGGTCGCCGAGCAGCTGGAAGCCGCGGGCTACCCCACCCAGCTCGTCGAGGTGGCCACGCCCGGCGACCGCTCGATGGCGCCGATCGCCGAGATCGGCGTGGGCGTGTTCACCTCGGCGCTGCGCGAGGCCCTCGCCAACGGCGAGGTCGACGTCGCCGTGCACTCCTACAAAGATCTGCCGACCGAACAAGACCCCCGGCTGTCGCTGGCCGCAGTCCCGGTCCGCGAGGACCCGCGGGACGCGCTGGTGGCGCGGGACGGTCTGACGCTCGGTGAACTGCCCCCGGGCTCCCTCGTGGGAACCGGTTCGCCGCGCCGCGCCAGCCAGCTGGAGGCCCTCGGCCTCGGCCTGGAGGTGCGCGGCATCCGCGGCAACGTGGACACCCGCCTGCGCAAGGTGACCGACGGTGAGCTGGACGCCGTCGTGCTCGCCCGCGCCGGGCTGGCCAGAGTCGGCCGGCTCGCGGTGATCACGGAATCGCTCGATCCACTCCAGATGCTGCCCGCGCCCGCCCAGGGCGCGCTGGCTGTGGAATGCCGCGTCGACGACGTGGACACCGAGCACCTGCTCCAGTCCGTTCTGGACGACCAGGCCAGCCGCGCCGCGGTGGCCGCCGAGCGCGCCATGTTGGCTGCGCTGGAGGCAGGCTGCAGTGCGCCGATCGGCGCGCTGGCCGAAGTGGTGGAGGACCTCGACGAGGACGGGCGCGTGGCGCAGCGGCTGTCCGTTCGCGGGGTCATGGCGACCGACGAGAACCGCCTGGTGCGCGCCTCCGCCACTGGTGAGACGACCGCCGCAGAGCAGTTGGGCCTGGCCTTGGCCGCCGAGCTGCTCGATGCCAGGGACGCTTTGCTCAGCGGTCCCGGTAGTAGTTGATGGAGAGTGCGCTGATGACACGCAAGAGCCCCGGACGGGTCGCATTCGTGGGCTCCGGCCCAGGGGATGCGGGCCTGCTCACCGTTCGGGCCCGGTACTTGCTCACCACCGCGTCGCTGGTGGTGACCGACCCCGACGTGCCGGCCGACGTGCTGGCGCTGGCCGCCGACGGCGCCGAGTCGCGCCCGGCGGCGGGGGAACCCGCCGAGGTCGCGCAGGACCTGGCGAAGGAGGCCGACACCGGCCGCTCGGTGGTCCGGCTCGTCGCCGGTGATCCGATGACGGTGGACGCCGTGGTCCGGGAGGTCCGCGAGGTCGCCAAGACCGGTGCGGCCTTCGACGTGGTCCCCGGCGTGTCCCCGGGCAGCGCGGTCCCCGCTTACGCGGGAGTCGCGCTCGGCGCCGGGCACACCGAGGTCGACGTGCGCGGCGAGGTGGACTGGGCGGCGCTGGCCGCCGCCCCCGGCGCGCTGGTGCTGCACACCACGGGCAGCCACCTGGCCGAGGCCGCTTCGGCGCTGATGGAGCACGGCCTGACCGCGCAGACCCCGGTGGCGGTGACCTCCTCCGGCACCACGGTCTCGCAGCGCACCATCGACACGACGCTGGCCTCGTTGCCCGCCGACGCCGGTGAGCTGCAGGGCCAGCTGGTCGTGACGATCGGTTCGGTCGTGGGCGACCGCTCGGGCCTGTCCTGGTGGGAGTCCCGGGCGCTGTACGGCTGGAAGATCCTGGTGCCGCGCACCAAGGAGCAGGCCGGTTCGATGAGCGAGCGGCTCTGGTCGCACGGCGCCGTCTCGCACGAGGTGCCGACGATCTCGGTGGAGCCGCCGCGCAGCCCCGCGCAGATGGAGCGCGCGGTGAAGGGCCTCGTCGACGGCCGCTACCAGTGGGTGGTGTTCACCTCCACGAACGCGGTCCGCGCGGTGTGGGAGAAGTTCCGCGAGTTCGGGCTGGACGCCCGCGCGTTCTCCGGTGTGAAGATCGCCTGCGTGGGCGAGTCCACCGCGGAGAAGGTGCGCTCGTTCGGCATCACGCCGGAGCTGCTGCCCTCGGGCGACCAGTCCAGCGAGGGCCTGCTGCAGGACTTCCCGCCGCACGACGACATCCTGGACCCGGTGGACCGGGTGCTGCTGCCGCGGGCGGACATCGCCACCGAGACGCTGGCCGCCGGACTGCGCGAGCGCGGCTGGGAGATCGACGACGTGACGGCCTACCGCACGGTCCGGGCCGCGCCGCCGCCGGCCGAGACCCGCGAGATGATCAAGACCGGCGGGTTCGACGCGGTGTGCTTCACCTCCTCGTCGACGGTCCGGAACCTGGTCGGCATCGCGGGCAAGCCGCACGCGCGGACCCTGGTGGCCTGCATCGGCCCGAACACGGCCGAGACCGCCAAGGAGTTCGGCCTGCGGGTGGACGTGCAGCCGGAACTGGCGCAGGTGCCCGCTTTGGTGGACGCGCTCGCCGAGCACGCCGCCCGGCTGCGCGCCGAAGGTGCGCTGCCGCCGCCGAAGAAGGCGAAGCGGGCGCGCCGCAGCTGAGCCGAGTGGCCCGGATCTCGTTGACCACGGGGTCCGCCCCACCGCCGTCTCCCGCCCTGGCAGGCTCACGGGGGAGGAATCGGACACCCGGCGCGGGTGCCCGCCCGAAGATCAATCCGAGCGGGTGGCCGCCCGCGGCCGCCCCTCCTCGCCACGAGGGAGCTCGTCGATGTACCCGTCGCACCGCCCGCGCAGGCTGCGCCGCACCCCCGCCGTCCGGCGGCTGGTCGCCGAGACGAGCGTGGAGCCGCGGCACCTGGTGCTGCCGATGTTCGTGCGGGAAGGCCTGGCCGAACCGGTCGAGATCAGCTCCATGCCGGGCGTCGTGCACCACAGCCGCGATTCGCTGCGCCGCGCCGCGTCCGAAGCGGTCGCCGCGGGCGTCGGCGGCCTGATGCTGTTCGGCGTGCCCGCCGAGCACGACGCCACCGGCTCCGGCGCCGTCGACCCGGACGGCATCCTCAACACCGGGCTGCGCGACCTGGCCGCCGAGGTCGGCGACGCGACCGTGATCATGGCCGACACCTGCCTGGACGAGTTCACCGACCACGGCCACTGCGGCGTGCTCGACGAGAACGGCGTGGTGGACAACGACCGCAGCCTGCAGGTGTACGGCGAGATGGCCGTCGCGCAGGCCGAAGCGGGCGCCCACGTGATCTCCCCCAGCGGGATGATGGACGGGCAGGTCGGCGTCATCCGGGAATCGCTCGACGTCACCGGCTTCGAGGACACCTCGATCCTCGCCTACTCCGCGAAGTACGCCTCCGCCTTCTACGGCCCGTTCCGGGAGGCGGTGGACTCGCAGCTCAGCGGGGACCGCAATACCTACCAGCAGGACCCGGCGAACGGTCGCGAAGGGCTCCGCGAGGCGGACCTGGACCTCGCCGAGGGCGCCGACATGGTGATGGTGAAGCCCGCCATGTCCTACCTGGACGTGCTGCGGGACGTGGCCGGGCTGGCCGACGTGCCGGTCGCCGCATACCAGGTGTCCGGCGAGTACGCGATGATCGAGGCCGCGGTGGCCCGCGGCTGGCTGGACCGCAAGCGCACCGTCCAGGAGACGCTGACCTCCATCCGCCGCGCCGGTGCCGACGTGGTGCTCACCTACTGGGCCACCGAAGCCGCGCAGTGGTACCGGGAGAGCTTGGGGATCCGGTGACGCACCCGCAGCACCCCGACCGCGTCGGCGGCACCGGCGAGGGAGCGACCGCCGAACGCCCGCCGCTGCCCACCCCGCTCAACATCGCCCGCTGGCTGTGGATCGCCGCCGCGCTGCTCGGCCTGGTCCGGGCGTACGTGCGGCTCAGCGACCGGCGCGCGCTCGCGACCGAGCTCCGCACCGCGCTGCCGGACCTGTCGCAGACGCAGCTCGACGACCAGATCAACGCGCTGATCATGTTCGACCTGCTGTACCTGTTGGCGGTGCTGGCGCTGTACGTGTCGCTGTCGCTGCGGATGACGCAGGGCAAGAACTGGGCGCGGGTGGTGCTCACCGTGTTCGCCGGGTTCGGCGCGTTCGGCACGCTGGGCACCCTGCTGCTGATGTCCAGCATCGGGCAGGCGGAGCTGCTGCGGATCACCCAGGTGCGGGTGGAGACCTCGGACGTGGTCTTCGGCGTGCTGGTGACCGCGCTGGAGCTGGCCGCGCTGGTGCTGATGTACCTGCCGGAGACGAACCGGTACTTCCGGGCGACCCGGCGGCCGCGGCCCCCGCAGCAGTGGGCACCGCCACCGCCGGGGCCGTTCCTGCGCTGACCTCTGGTCTCCGAACTCTTGCCGCGTAGCACCGGGGTGGCGGAACCCCAGCGGGATTCTCGCTGCCGGATCTTTGTCCCGAGTGGCTCCGCCACGAGGGAAAAGGCCGTCCTCGCGAGAGTCCCGCTGAGAGCCCGCGGGTGGTCGTTCTGCGCGGGTGGTCGGCGGCTCAGCCGGCTCCGCCGCTGAGGAGCGAATCGGCACGAACCGCCTGGCCGGTTCGGTGGCGGGTGGCGGGCCTTCGCCCGGATCGTCCGCTCTGGGGGCTTCGTCGCGGCGCCGGACGGCGTGCGTGATCTAGGCTCGATGACGTGACAGCCTCGCAGGACCCGGACCGGCAGGACCAGGGCGGCCAGCCCGCGGCGCAGCAGCACCCGCCGACCGGTGGCCTGCTGCCCGACTCCGAGGTGTCCGGCGGCCGGATCACCGGCACCCGGCCCGCCGCGCCCGGTGCCGCGCCGCAGCCCGAGCCGTTCACCGCGCCACCGCTGCGGCCCGTCGCGTTCGGCGGCACGGCGGGGCAGGTGTGGGTGGGCACGTCCCCCGTCCGCAGGCCGCGCGCGGTGTCCGCGGCCTGCCTGCTCGGCATCGCCGACGTGGTGATCGCGTTCGTGATCCTCGGCGTGCGGCTGGCCACCACCGACGACCTGATCGTGCAGGCGATGGGCGAGGCCGACTCGTTCCTGCCGAACGACGGCGACATCTCCGGCGTGTACTACGGCGTCGCCACCGGGATGATCGTGTTCTACGCGCTGCTGGCCGCCGTGTGGGGGCTGCTCGTGCTGTTCCTGCGGCGCGGCCGCGGCTGGGCCCGGGTGGCGCTCACCTCCGTCGCGTTCGTGTGGGCGGTGTCGACGCTGCTGTCGCTGGTCGGCACCCGTTCGCACGGGCCGCTGCTGACCGGTCTGGAGGTCGCGCAGGCGGTGGCGCTGGTGGCGACGCTGGTGTGCATGCACCTGCCCTCGACCCGGGACCACTTCAGCGGCAGCTGATCACCACCCGCTGTTTCCGGTGAACCCGGTGGACAGCGATCTCGCAAGATTCCTACTGTTCGGGAGTGACGTCACCGCCCGATCCCCGGCACGGTCCGCAGGCCCCGGCCGCACCGCCGCTCGGTCCACCGCCGGAACCCGCTCCGCCGCCCGCCCGGCCCGGGACCGTGGTGGCCGCGTTCTGGCTCGCGGTCCTGGCGCCGCTGCTGGTCACCGCGCTGCACGCGGTGGGCTCGGTGCTGGCGCGGGGCTTCCTGGCCGACGCGGTCGGCGCGGATGATCCGGAGGTCGCCGCGGCGGTGGCCGGGCTCGGGGCGGTCGTCTTCGTCGTCGCGGTGCTGGTGATGGTCGCGCTGACCGCGCTGTGGATCGCCTTCGGGTTCGCGCTGCGGGCCGGGCGCGGCTGGGCGCGGGTCGTGCTCAGCACCTTCGCCGGGATCTGGGTCTTCTACTCGGTGGGCGGCCTGGTCACCGGCGAGCCCGCCCTCGCCGTTCCCGCGGGGGTGGTGGCGCTCGGCCACGCGCAGAACGCCGTCGGGCTGCTGGCGATGCTCGCGTTCCTGGTGCTGGTGCGGCTGCCCGCGTCGAACCGGTACTTCCGGCCCGCCGGGTCCGGGCGGTGAGCGGGCCGCCCGGGTCGGTCCGCGCCGCGGTCGGGCTGTGGTCGGCGCTGGCCGCGTTCCTGCTCGTGCAGACCGCGTTCTCCTGGGCGGACCGGGACGCGCTGCGGCGGCGGCTCGTCGAAGCGGGTGCGGCCGCGCCGGACCGGGCGGATGCCGCGGCGCTGGACCTGCTGCTGCTCAACACCGGCCTCGCCGTCGTGTTCGCCGCGGGTTACGCGCTGGCGGGGGTGCTGATCCGCGGGCGCAGGCCGTGGGCCAGGATCGGGGTCTGCGTGCTGCTGGTGGTGCAGGTCGTGACGGTGCTCGGCAGCCGCTCGTTCGCGGCGGCCGACCTGATCGTGCTGGTGCTCGGCGGCGCCGCGGCCTGGTGCAGTTGGACGACGTCCAGTACGGAGTGGGTGACCGGCGAGCATGAGTGATGCCGACAGCGGCCCGGTGCTCTACGCCGAGCCCGGATCGACCTGGTGGCCGGTGCTGTGGGGGCCGGGGTTCGCGCTGACCGGGCTGGTCGTCGAACTGCTCACCCCCGGCGGGGTGAACCTGCCGGTGTGGATCCTGCTGGCCGGTGCGCTGGCGGTCGCCACCGTGCTGTGGGTGTACGCCCGCCGCCGCGCGCTGGCGGTCCGGTTGACGCCCGAGGTGCTGACCGTGGGCCGCGAGGACCTGCCGGTGCAGCGGATCACGGCGATCACCGACGTGGGCGCCCCGCTGGGCACCCGGGTCCTCGGCGGCGGCTTCACCCCGCCGAAGGGCACCGGGGAGATCCCGCTGCGGTTATCCGACGACGCGGTCGTGCTGGCCTGGGCGAAGGACCCGGCCACGCTGCTCGACGAGCTGCGCCCGCTGCTGCCGGAGAGCTGACCGGCCCGGAGAGCCGGTGCCGTGCGCGGCCCGGTGCGTGAGACGCTTTCGCCGTGACGTTCCCGGAACCGTGGTCGGCCGACGAGCCGATGCTCAGCGAGAACACCGCGGACGCGCCCGAACCCCGCGGCGGGCTGGCGCAGCCGTGGCGGGCCGTGGTGGCGGCCGTCGAACTCGTGCTCGCCGTCGCCCTGGTCGTGGCCGCCTGGTGGCTGTGGGACCGGTCGCAGCTGGTGGTGGAGGTGCCCGGGGCGACCGGGCTGCCGATGCGCTCGACGAGGATCTTCGGCGACCGGGCGGCGCTCGGCATCGCCGCCCCGACGCTCGCCGCGGTGCTGCTGGTGGACGCCGTCCGCCAGCTGATGCTGGCCTGGGCGGTCCGCCGCTCCCGAGCCCGCCGGGACTGACCGGAACGGCGGGTGGCGGAGCCACTCGTGAAATCGATCCCGCAGTGCGGGGGCCGCTGAGGCTCCGCCACCCGTTCCCCTGCTCAGCGGGACCACGCCCCACCGAAGGTTCCGGGTCGGCCTGTCAGACTGGGGGAGTGACAGCCGAAACTCCTGGCGGTACCAGTCCGCACACCACGACCAGGTCGGCGGAGCTGTTCGACCGAGCGCTCACCGTGACGCCGGGCGGCGTCAACTCCCCGGTGCGGGCCTTCCGGTCCGTCGGCGGCACCCCGCGGTTCATGGTCCGCGGCGAGGGCGCCTACCTGTGGGACGCCGACGGCAACGAGTACGTCGACCTCGTGTCCTCCTGGGGCCCGATGGTCAACGGGCACGCGCACCCCGACGTCGTCGAGGCGGTGCGGGCGGCCGCGGTGGACGGCCTGTCCTTCGGCACCCCGGGCGTCGGCGAGATCGACCTCGCCGCCGAGATCATCCGCCGGGTCGAGCCGGTGGAGCAGGTGCGGCTGGTGAACTCCGGCACCGAGGCGACGATGAGCGCGGTGCGGCTGGCGCGCGGCTTCACCGGCCGCAGCAAGATCGTGAAGTTCGCCGGTTGCTACCACGGGCACGTCGACTCGCTGCTCGCCGACGCCGGATCCGGCGTGGTGACGCTCGGCCTGCCCACCAGCCCCGGAGTGACCGGCGCGCAGGCCGCGGACACCGTGGTGCTGCCGTACAACGACGTGGACGCGGTGCGCGAGGCGTTCGCCGAGTTCGGCGACCAGATCGCCTGCGTCATCACCGAGGCCGCCGCGGGCAACATGGGCGCGGTCGCCCCGCAGCCCGGGTTCAACGCCGCGCTGCGCGAGATCACCCGCTCGGCGGGCGCACTGCTGATCATGGACGAGGTGATGACCGGGTTCCGCGTGTCCGCCGCGGGCTGGTTCGGCCTCGACGGCGTCGCGGGCGACCTCTACACCTTCGGCAAGGTCATGTCCGGTGGCCTGCCCGCCGCCGCGTTCGGCGGGCGCGCCGACGTGATGGAGCTGCTCGCCCCGTCCGGTCCCGTCTACCAGGCGGGAACCCTGGCCGGGAACCCGGTGGCCGTCGCCGCCGGGCTGGCGAACCTGCGGGCCGCCGACGACGCCACCTACGCGGCGCTGGACCGGAACGCGGCGCGCCTCGGCGACCTGCTCGGCTCCGCGCTCGCCGAGGCCGGCGTGCCGCATCGGGTGTCGTTCGCGGGCAACCTGGTCAGCGTGTTCTTCACCGAATCGCCGGTGGTGGACTTCGAGCAGGCCCGGGCCCAGCAGGCGTGGCGCTTCCCGGCCTTCTTCAACGCGTTCCTGGATCGCGGCGTGTACCCGCCGCCGAGCGCCTTCGAGTCGTGGTTCGTGAACTCGGCGATGGACGAGGCCGCGTTCGAGCGGATCGCGGACGCCGCCCCGCACGCCGCGGCCGCTGCCGCCGCGGCCGAGGAGCCCGCGGCATGACCAAGACGATCGTGCACTTCTTGCGCCACGGCGAAGTGCACAACCCGGAGAAGATCCTCTACGGCAGGCTCCCCGGCTACCGGCTCTCGGACCGCGGCCAGGAGCAGGCGAAGCTGGTCGCCGACTTCCTCGCCGGCCGCGACGTGCGGCACGTGGTGGCCTCCCCGCTGCAGCGCGCGCAGGAGACGGCCGCCCCCATCGGCGCCGGGTTCGGCCTGGACGTGGACACCGACGACCGGCTGATCGAGTCGGCGAACCGGTTCGAGGGCCTGCGAGTGTCCGTCGGCGACGGCGCGCTGCGCTCCCCGCAGCACTGGCCGAAGCTGCGCAACCCGTTCGAGCCGTCCTGGGGCGAGCCGTACGTGGAGATCGCGCACCGCATGCTCGGCGCCGCGCAGCGCGCCCGCGCCGCCGCCGAGGGCAGCGAGGCGGTGTGCGTGTCCCACCAGCTGCCGATCTGGACGCTGCGCCGGTTCGTCGAGGGCAAGCGCATGTGGCACGACCCGCGCAGCAGGCAGTGCTCGCTGGCCTCGCTGACGAGCCTGGTGTTCCGGGACGAGCAGCTGGTGCGCGTCGCCTACGTGGAACCCGCCGGGGAGACCGATCCGCGGGTGACCGGGGCATGAGGCGGCTGCTGGCCCGCGCGGCGCTGTCGGTGGCGGTGCTCGGCCTGCTCGGCGGCTGCGCCACGGCGGGCAAGGACGCCGTCGAGCAGGGCACCGAGTTCACCTTCGTCTCGCCGGGCGGGCAGACCCGCATCTTCTACCCGGAGGCGGAGCGGCAGAAGCTGACGAAGCTCAGCGGCGACAGCCTCCTGGAGGAGGGGAAGCGGATCGGCCTCTCCGACTACGAGGGGAAGGTCGTGGTGGTGAACCTGTGGGGTTCCTGGTGCGGCCCGTGCCGCGCCGAGGCCGACGACCTGCAGGCCGTGCAGGACAAGATGGGGCCGCAGGGCGTGCAGGTGCTGGGCGTCGACGTGCGGGACAGCCGTTCCGCGGCCGCGGATTTCCACCGCGACCGGAGTTTGACGTATCCCTCGATTTTCGATCCGTCCGGTCGTTCGCTGTTGTCGTTGAAGAACTATCCGCGCAGCGCCGTGCCGTCCACGATCATTCTGGATCGGCAGCACCGGGTCGCGGCGGTTTTCCTCACGGAAATGTTGGAGAGCGAACTGCTGCCGGAAGTGCAGAAGGTGGCGGCCGAACCGGCGGCGTGACCCTTTCCACGAGCCCGCATTCGTGCGCATTCCCGGCGGGTTCGTGGGTTTTCGGCGAGCCGGTTCCGGCCCGTTGCTCCGGGACGAGGACGCGACGTCCGCCCGTTCGGAGCAGCCGCTGGGCCGAACGGTGCTCGTCCGCGTCCGGTGGTGGCAGCGCGCCCGCCGCCGTCCGGTCGAGCCCCTCAGCGCCTGCGCCGGGCCAGCACCCGCCAGCAGTCCATGCACGTGCCCTGCCGCACCCACTCGTGCTCGGTGCGGTCGTGCAGCTCGGTCGCGGCGGCCTCCACCCCGCAGTACGAGGTCACGGGGCATCGCGGGTCGGCGTCGAGCGCGCTGGCGGCGAAGGCGTGGCGCCCCGCCGGAACGGGCCGCCACACGTAGGTGAGGCCGTGCTGCGCGGGCATCGCGTGGACTCCATTCCTCCGGTGTCGTCTGCCGAGAATGAGACCCGCCTCGACACTCGAATGGCAATGCGCTTCACCGAATCGAGCGATGGCACGGCTTCGGCGGAGGAAATAGGTTCCTGCTATGACCAGTGTTCGAGCGCGGGGCCTGGGCGCTGAGATCCGCGAACTCCGCAAAGCGGCCGGATTGCGATTGGAACATCTCGCGCACCGATGCGGGTGGTCGCGAGCGACCTTGGGCCGAATCGAATCGGGGGAACGGGTGCCGAGCGAAGGCGAACTCGCCGCGCTGCTCGACACCCTCGACGTGGCCGGTTCCGAGCGCACGCGGCTGTTCGAGCTCGTCAACGCGGCCACCGAGGCGCGCTGGTGGGAGGCCGGGTACGCCGGCATGCCCAGCGCGCTGACCGCCCTGATCGACTTCGAGCGGCTCGCCACCAAGATCACCGATGTGGCGCTGGCGCTGGTGCCCGGACTGCTGCAGACCCCGGACTACACGCGGGCGGTGCTCAGCGCGGGCGGCGTGCGGGACGCCGACCTGGAGTCCCGGGTCGCGCTGCGGCTCGGCAGGCAGGGCGTGCTCACCCGGGAGGAACCGGCGCGGCTGCACGCCTACCTGGACGAGTCGGTGGTGCACCGGCCCGTCGGCGGACACCGGGTGATGTCCGACCAGCTGCGTCACCTGGTGCGCATCGGGCGCCGGCCGAACGTCTCGGTCCGGGTGATCCCGTTCGCGGCGGGCGCGTACGCGGAGCTCAACGGCAGCCAGCTGATCCTGGAGTTCGCCCGGCAGCGTCCGGTGGTGCACCTGGAGCAGCGGCGGCGCGGGGCCTTCCTGGAAGCACCCGCCGACACCGCCCCGTTCCTCGACGCCGCCGCCCGGCTGCCGGTCCTGGCACTCGACGAAGCGGAGTCCGCGGCCCTGATCGCGGACGTGGCAGGCGCGATGGAACGGGAATGTGAGCGCGACGGTGCGTTGGCGTAAGTCCAGTCACAGCGGCGAGGAGAGCAACTGCGTGGAGGTGGGGACGGCGCCCGGAGTGGTGGCGGTGCGGGATTCGAAGGCACCGCGGCACGGCGTGCTGTCCTTCTCGCCACACCGGTGGCGGGCCTTCCTCCGCTCGCTGCGCTGATCGTCGGCGCGCGTCCGGCGGGAACCCGGTGGTCGCGCCGGTCCGGGCCTGCGCCGACCTGCGTGCCGCATCGGGGTGGCGGCGGTCCGTCCGATCCCGTTCGCGCGGACGGGTCCTTCGCCGGCGGGCGGCCCGCCGCGGCCGGTCGCCGGTGCCGCGAGCGGGGCCGGGGTGTCCGCGACGGGCGAGTTCGCGGGCGTCGGAAGTGCGCCGATGTGGTCGGCGTCATGCGGGGTGGTGCGTAGCCACGCTAGCGCCATCCCTACCCTCGGAACCGTGAACCCGACCGAGCTCGCCGCCTCCGGACCGCTGCTGCTCGCGGCCGCGATCGCGGTGCTCGCCGGGGCGGTCAGCTTCGCGTCGCCGTGCGTGGTGCCGCTGGTGCCCGGCTACCTCGCCTACCTGGCGGGCGTGGTCGGCGCGGAGGCTCCGCCGGTGGATTCCGCGGAGGCGCGGCAGGCGCGCCGCGGCCGCTGGCGGGTGGCCGGTGCCGCGCTGCTGTTCGTCGCCGGGTTCACCGTCGTCTTCGGCGCCGGAACGCTGCTGCTGCTCGGGCTGTCGGACGCGCTGGTCGAGAACGAGCTGCTGCTGCAGCGCATCGGCGGCGTCGTGACGGTCGCGATGGGGCTGGTGTTCCTCGGCATGATCCCCGCGCTGCAGCGGGACGTGCGGCTGCACCGGGTGCCCCGGGCGGGCTTGTGGGGTGCGCCGCTGCTCGGCGCGGTGTTCGGGCTCGGCTGGACGCCGTGCCTGGGCCCGACGCTGACCGGGGTGATGTCGCTGGCCGTCGGGACCGACGTGGGCGCGGGCACCGCGGTGCGCGGGGTGCTGCTCGTCGTGGCCTACTGCCTCGGGCTCGGACTGCCGTTCGTGCTGCTGGCGCTGGGTGCGCGGTGGGCGGTGCGCAGCACCGACTGGTTGCGGCGCCGGGGCCGCGCCATCCAGATCGCGGGTGGCGCGCTGCTGGTCGTGGTGGGCGTGCTGCTCGTCACCGGGCTGTGGGGAGAACTGATCTCAGTGCTGCGCGAACCCGTCGCCGGATTCGAGACGCCGATCTGATGTCCTGGATCCGCACCCTGCCGGCGTTCCTGCGCAACACCTGGCGCGGCCTGACGTCGATGCGCACCGCGCTGGTGCTGCTGTTCCTGCTGGCGATGGCGGCGCTGCCGGGCGCGCTGATCCCGCAGCGCTCGCTGAACCCGGCCGAGGTGGACAAGTACTTCACCGAGTACCCGGACCTGGCGCCGCTGCTGGACAAGGCCGGCGCGTTCGAGGTGTTCAGCTCGGTCTGGTTCGCCTCGATCTACGTGCTGCTGTTCATCTCGCTGATCGGCTGCCTGCTGCCGCGCTGCTACGAGTACTACAAGCAGCTGCGCGGCAGGCCGGTGCGCACCCCGCGGAACCTGTCCCGGATGCCGCACCACGCTTCGGCCACTGTGGACGGTTCACCGGAGGAGGCGCTGGACGCCGCCCGGCGCAGGCTGCGCGGCTGGCGCAAGGAGGAGCGCACCGAGGAGGACGGCACCCGCTCGATCAGCGCCGAACGCGGCTACCTGCGGGAGGCCGGGAACCTGGTGTTCCACTTCGCGCTGGTGGGCCTGCTGGTGACGGTCGCGGGCGGCAAGATCCTCGGCTACGAGGGCCAGGTGATCGTGCCCGCCGACGGCTCCGAGTTCTGCAACTCCGGCACCTACAACTACGACTCGTTCCGCGCGGGCCTCAGCGTGGACGGCACCCAGCTGAGCCCGTTCTGCCTGCGGGTCGACGACTTCGACGCGACCTACCAGCACACCGGGCAGGTCGCGAGCTACCGGGTCGGGATGCAGTACCAGGCGGGCGCGGACCTCGACGCGGACCAGTGGCGGCCGTACGCGCTGCAGGTGAACCACCCGCTGCGGATCGCGGGCGACCGGATCTACCTGACCGGCAACGGGTACGCGCCCCGCTTCACCGTGACCTTCCCGGACGGGCAGCGGCGCACCCAGCTGACCCAGTGGCAGCCGATGGACGTCACGACGATGTTGTCCCAGGGCGCCACCAAGTTCGACCAGCCGGGCGTCACCGACGAGGTGCAGCGGCGGCAGACGCAGCTCGCGGTGACCGGCCTGTTCGCGCCGACCGCGGCCTACGACGGCAAGGTGCTCGGCTCGCAGTTCCCGGACCTGCTCGACCCGGCGGTCGCGGTGGACGTGCTGCGCGGTGATCTCGGGCTCGACTCCGGGCGCGGTCAGTCGATCTTCGGCGTGGACCAGAAGATGGTGGACTCCGGGCGGTTGAAGAAGGTCGCGCGGCAGAACCTGCGCGTCGGCGAGCAGATCCGGCTCGACGACGGCACCACCGTCCACTTCGACGGCGTGGAGCGCTGGGCGAACCTGCAGATCTCGCACGACCCGTTCCAGCCGTACGTGCTCGGCTTCGCCATCGCGGTGATCTTCGGGATCAGCGCCTCGCTGAGCATCAAGCGCCGCCGGATCTGGGTGCGGGTGGCTCCCGCCCCCGGGACCGGCGCGGACGATCCCGCGCGTACCGTTGTCGAGGTCGGCGGGCTGGCCCGGACCGACCAAGCGGGTTACGGCGAGGAGTTCACCCGGCTGGCCAAGGACCTGCTCGGGACGGACGGCGCCGACGCGGAGCCGCCGAGGGCTGCCTCCGCAGGTGGAAGGAAGAGCTGATGACGGTCGACCAGACGTTGTCCAACTACAGCGACATGGCGTTCGCGACCTCGGTCGTCGTCTACATCGCCGCCATGCTGCTGTACTTCGCGGAGTTCGCCTACGGCGGCCGGAAGCAGCAGCCTCGCGCGCGGGAAGCGCAGCTGGTCACCGCGGGCGGCGACGGCGCCGACACCGCGACCGGTGAGCGCATCGGCCGCATCGACACCCCCGCCAAGCGCCCGCTCCCGGAGCGGTTCGGCGGCATGGCCGTGTCGATGACGGTGCTCGGCATCCTGGTGCACGCGGCCTCGCTGGTGTTCCGCGGCGTCGCCACCGGCCGCGCGCCGTGGGGCAACATGTACGAGTTCGGTTCGGCGATCTGCCTGGCCGCGGTGGTCGCGTGGACGATCGTGCTGTTCCGGCAGCTGCGCGCCGAACGCCGCGAGGCCTCGCCGGCGCAGCTGCGCGGACTCGGCGGGTTCCTGCTGCTGCCCGTGGTGGTGCTGCTGTTCCTGTCCGGCACCGTGCTCTACGCGAAGGCCGCGCCGCTGCAGCCCGCGCTGCAGTCCTACTGGATCGTGATCCACGTGAGCGCCGCGATCGTCTCCAGCGGTGCGCTGCTGTTCGCCGGGGTCGCCAGCGTGCTGTTCATGCTGCGGTCGCGGCACGAGAACAACCCGTTGAAGCTGGCCCGGTTCGGGGCGCGGCTGCCCGCCAGCCAGGCGCTGGACCGGATGGCCTACCGCGCCACGGTGATCATCTTCCCGGTGTGGACGTTCGCGATCGTCGCCGGCGCGATCTGGGCCGAGGCCGCGTGGGGCAGGTTCTGGGGCTGGGACCCGAAGGAGACCTGTTCGTTCATCGCGTGGGTCGTCTACGCTGCGTACCTGCATGCGCGTGCGACTGCGGGGTGGCGTGGGGTCAAGGCGGCGTGGATCAACATCGCCGGTCTGGCGGTCATGATCTTCAATCTCTTCTTCATCAACATCGTCGTCTCCGGACTGCACTCGTACGCTGGGCTGTGAGTTCATGATCCGATCCGGAGTGCGACCCCGGGCCACCCGTTCCGCAGCGGAACCGGGTGGCCCTCGCTCATCCCGGTAAAGGTCGAACCGATGTGTGGGAGGTACGGGAACGGTGACCGGACGGTACGAAGAGCCCGAAACGCAACGCGATGCGGGCTCGGCCTCGCCCGGTGCGGACTCGGCGCAGCAGGCCAGCGGCACGACGGATCACGCGACCCCGGACTACGGTGACGGCGCGCAGCCGTACGCGGAACCGGGCACCAGGCCGAACACCCCGGTGCAGGGCGGCGGGGAACGGCCCTACCAGCCGAACGTCCCCAGTGGACAGTCGTTCGGCGGGGCGCAGTACACCGAGGCCACGCCCTCCGGGCCGCAGCAGCAGGCGAGCCAGTCCGGCCCGTACCAGGTGCCGTCCGGGCCGCAGCAGGTTCCCGGCGGCCACTCGGGCCCGTACTCGGTGCAGGGCGGGCCGTCCGGTCCGTACCAGGTGCCGGGCGGGTCCGGGCCCTACCAGGTCTCCGGCGGCCAGTCCGGTCCGTACCCGGTGGGCCAGCAGCCGAACCCGTACGCGCCCGTCGCCGGGCCGTTCCCGCAGCAGCAGGGCTACCCGCAGCAGCCCCCGCAGGGCGGGCAGCCGCAGCAGCCCCAGCAGCAGCCCGGCGCGAAGCAGCAGCAACCCGGCGTGCCGTTCGGCAAGGACCTCGCCTCCTCGCAGCTGCTGCGGCAGACCAAGCGCGCCCCGCAGTCCGGCTGGCGCAAGGCGCTCTACGTGGCCAGCGGCCGCTCCATCAACCTCGGGGAGAGCGCCGCGGACCTGCGCCGCCGCGAGCTGATCGGCCGGATCAACCAGCCGCTGCAGGGCTGCTACAAGATCGCGATGCTGAGCCTGAAGGGCGGCGTCGGCAAGACCACGACCACCGCGACCCTCGGCTCCACGTTCTCCTCGCTGCGCGGGGACCGGGTGATCGCGGTCGACGCCAACCCGGACCGCGGCACGCTCAGCCAGAAGATCCCGCTGGAGACCACCGCCACCGTGCGGCACCTGCTGCGCGACGCGCAGCGCATCCGCAAGTACAGCGATGTGCGCTCCTACACCTCGCAGGGCCCGAGCCGGTTGGAGATCCTCGCCAGCGAGCAGGATCCGGCGGTCTCCGAGGCGTTCAGCGAGGACGACTACCAGCGCACCGTGACGCTGCTGGAGCACTTCTACAACATCGTGCTCACCGACTGCGGGACCGGGCTGATGCACTCGGCGATGAAGGGCGTGCTGGACGTCGCCGACTCGCTGGTGATCGTCTCGTCCAGCTCCATCGACGGGGCGCGCAGCGCTTCGGCCACGTTGGACTGGCTGGACGCGCACGGGTACGGGCAGCTGGTGTCCCGCTCCGTCGCCGTGATCAACTCGGTGCGGCCGGGTTCCGGCAAGGTCGACGTGGACAAGCTCAGCGCGCACTTCGGTTCGCGCTGCCGCGCGGTGTCCCGGATCCCGTTCGACCCGCACCTCGAAGAGGGCGCCGAGGTCGAGCTCGACCAGCTCGCCGCCCCGACCCGGCTGGCGCTGCTGGAGCTGGCGGCGATCGTCGCCGACGACTTCCCGCAGGCCTTCGGCAGGCAGCGCCAGGCCTGACCAGCCCTCTTCCCACTCGTTCGGCGCAGGGGTCGGGTGGCGGAACCTCAGCGCCCTCCTCGCTGCGGGATCGTTTTCACCGGTGGCTCCGCCACAGGAGAAAACGCTGTCCTCGCGAGGAGGGCGCTGAGAACCCGCGGGTGGTCCTTTTGCTTGGGTGGTCGCTGCTCAGCGGCTTCGCCGCTGACAGGGAACGGGCACCACTCGTCGGGTTCTGGGCCTGGTCCGGGCTTTGCGTCGTTGCATGGCGAACGGCCCGCCGTGCCGGTTCTCCGGTGGGCGGGCCGTTCGGCGTTCAGGGGGCGGGTCTCAGCCCTGCTCGTCGTTCTTCCGGTCGCGCTGCTGCTCGGCGAGGCGGCGCAGGAACTCCGGATCGTCGTCCGGGGCCAGCGGCGCCTTGCGCGGTGCCGAGGCCGGGCCGTCGCTCGCGGCGTCCCGCACCGGGCCGAACGCGCGCCACATCAGCACGCTCACGGTGAGCGCACCGATCGCTGCCAGGACGTAGATCATCAGGGCACCTCCACTCCTCCCCACGAGGTTAGCCGGAGAGCGGCGGGAGGTGGGGTGCGCCGATCGGGGAACATCGCGAAGTGTCGGGAAGCTCCGGCGATCGGGTGCCGGGCGGAGGTGCCGGGGCGGTCCGGCGACGGGCCGTGCCCGGCCCACCTCGGGCGTGCGAGCGCACGCGGAGGCGGGCCGAGCGCGAGCCGATCGTCGGGACGACTCAGGCGGAGCGGACGTCGTTGGTGAGTTCCGCCAACAGCGTCCGCACTTCCGATTCGCGGAACCGGCGGTGCCCGCCGGGAGTGCGGATCGAACCGATCCGGCCTGCCGTCGCCCATCTGGTCACCGTCTTCGGGTCGACCCGGAACAACGAGGCGACCTCACCGGGGGTGAGCAGCTGTTCCTGACCGTTCTGGCGAGACTGGGGAGTCGTCGCGGTCACAGGGGACCTCCACAATGCGGACGGTTTTCGGGCATTCCGGTCGCATCCTGGCACTCGGATGGTCAGGTACTCGAACATTCGACTCCAGGTAAAGGGAAGGTAAGGGACGAAAGCGGCGCTTCGGGCGAGACGGGGCGGAATCGCCGCGACCCCCGTGTTCTACCCTGGTTGACGTGCAGGAACAGCAGACGGAAGTGGTCGCGGAGTCGTCCCCGCCGACCAACCTGGCGCGGGACATCGCGCTGTACACCGTGGTCAGGCTGGCCATGCTGCTCGTGGTCACCGCCGTGATCGCGCTCTGCGGCGTCCCGCTGCTGGTGGCCGCCGCCGTGTCCGTCGTGGTGGTGATGCCGCTGTCCATGCTGGTCTTCGGCGGGTTGCGCCGCCGCGTCGCCACCGGCATGGTGCACCGCGCCCGGCGCCGCGAGCAGCTGCGCGCCCAGCTCCGCGGGGATCGCGAGCACGCCGATGACGAGCACTGACGCCCGGGCCGCCGGGGCGGTGCGGGACCGCTCCTGCGCGCGCACCAGGGCCTGGACCAGCGAAGCCGTCCGGATCATCGAGGCCGACGCGAACCGCAGCGCGGACACCCACCTGCTGCGCTTCCCGCTCCCGGCGGAATGGGGGATCGACCTCTACCTCAAGGACGAGTCAACCCATCCGACCGGTTCGCTCAAGCACCGGCTGGCCCGATCCCTGTTCCTGCACGCCATCTGCAACGGGTGGGTGACGGAGAACACGCCGGTGATCGAGGCGTCGTCCGGTTCCACCGCCGTTTCCGAAGCGCACTTCGCGCAGCTGCTGGGGCTCCCGTTCATCGCCGTGATGCCCCGCTCCACCAGCCCGGAGAAGGTCGCGCTGATCGAACGCCACGGCGGCACCTGCCACTACGTGGACCAGCCGGGCGCGATCTACGACGAGTCCCGCAGGCTCGCCGCCGAGCTCGGCGGGCACTTCATGGACCAGTTCACCCACGCCGAACGCGCCACCGACTGGCGGGGCAACAACAACATCGCCGAGTCGATCTACGAGCAGCTGGCGCTGGAACGGCACCCCATCCCGGAGTGGATCGTCACCGGGGCGGGCACCGGCGGCACCAGCGCCACCCTCGGCCGCTACATCCGCTACCGCAGGCACGACACCCGGCTCGCCGTCGTCGACCCGGAGCACTCGGTGTTCTACGACGCCTGGTGCCACGGGGATCGGGACCGCACCGGGGACCGCGGCTCGCTCATCGAAGGCATCGGGCGGCCGCGGGTCGAACCGTCCTTCGTCGGCGAGGCCATCGACCGCATGATCAAGGTCCCGGACGCGGCGTCCATCGCCACCATCCGGTGGGCCGAAGGCGTGCTCGGGCGCCGCGTCGGCGGGTCCACCGGCACCAACCTGTGGGGCGTGTTCGGGCTCGTCGCCGAGATGGTGCGGGCCGGGCGGACCGGGAGCATCGTCACGCTGCTCTGCGACGGCGGGGAGCGCTACGCCCACACCTACTACGACGACGAGTGGGTCGCGGGCCACGGCTTCGACCTCGCGGGCCCGCTCGACGCGCTCGACGAGTTCCACCGGACCGGGGCCTGGCCCGCCTGAGCGGCCGTGCGCGGTCCGCTCGGCGCGGGCACGTAGTCTGCGATCAAGCCACGAGGTTCCGAGGAGGGGGCATGCGCAGGTCGATGAGCACAGCCGTCGCGCTGGTGCCCGCGGCGCTCGTGGTGGTGCTCGCCGCGTGCACCACCGGCGGTTCGCTGCCGATGCCGAGCAGCGCCCCGGAGACCAGCGGCAGCGACGAGTCCGAACCGGAATCCGTCACCCCGTCGATCACCCGCGAGGTGCCGCCGCAGCGCCGGATCGGGCTCGCCGACGCCTCCGCCGAGCAGCTGTGCGGGCTGGTCACCGTGGACGAGCTCGGGCAGCTCGCCTACCCGGTCCGCCACGGGGTGCCGCGCGAGATCGGCTTGGAACCGCCGGTGCGCGGCTGCCAGTTCGCCGCCGAGAACGGGGTGCGGTCGATCCTCGTCGGCACCCAGCCCGAGGGCTACGCCGAGCTCGGCCAGGACGAGGTGCGGCTCGGCGAGCGGCCCGGGACCGAGACGCTGCGCGCCAACGACTGCACCGTGTTCGCCGCAGCGTCCGGGGCGACGCTGCAGGTCACCGCCCGCGCCGCCGAAGCCGACGGCGACGAGTGCGAGACCGCGCAGGGCGTGGCCCAGTACGTCCTCGCCGGAGTCCGCTGACCGGTTCTCGTCCTTCAACTTGCCCGGCGGGTCTTGTCGTTCTCCTGTCAGCGCGAAGCGCTGAGCCGACGACCACCCGAGACACCGGCACGCCCGCTGAGGTTCCGCCACCCCAGTGCTGAGCAACGGGAGTCCGACAGGACCTCAGCCGAAGGCCAGCGCCAGCGCGGTGGTGGCGCCCCAGACGAGCATCGCCAGTCCGGTGTCCCGCAGCGCGGGGATCAGCTTGCGGCCGGTGCCGCCGCGCGTCACCGCGAGCACCGAACCGATCAGCAGCGGCAGCGCCAGGAACCCGAGCAGCGCCCAGGTGTTGCGCAGCCCGATCAGCACGGTGATCAGGAACGGGATCAGCACCAGCGACACGTACAGCGTCCGGGTGTCCCGGTCGCCCAGCAGCACCGCCAGCGTCCGCTTGCCGGTGACCCGGTCGGTCGGGATGTCGCGCAGGTTGTTCGCCACCAGCACCGCGCTGGAGAACGCGCCGATGCCGACCGCCCCGCCGATGCCGAAGCCGCTGATCGTGCCCGCCTGCGCGTACATGGTGCCGAGCACCGCGACCAGGCCGAAGAACACGAACACGGCGATCTCGCCCAGCCCCGCGTACCCGTACGGCCGCTTGCCGCCGGTGTAGAACCAGGCGCCGGCGATGCACAGCGCGCCGACGGCCAGCATCCACCACTGGCCGCTGAGCACCACGACGCCGGTCCCGGCGAGCGCGGCCAGCCCGAAGCAGCCGAACGCCGCGTTGCGCACCGCCGCCGGGTTCGCCGCACCCGACCCGACCAGCCGGAACGGGCCGACCCGGTCGTCGTCGGTGCCGCGGATGCCGTCGGAGTAGTCGTTCGCGAAGTTCACCCCGGTGATCAGCAGCAGCGACACCGCGAGCGCCAGTGCCGCGATCGGCACGCTCCACAGGTCGACCCCGGTCGCCGCCCCGGTGCCGACCAGGACCGGTGCGATCGCGTTGGGCCACGTGCGCAGGCGCGCGCCCTCAATCCACTGCTTCACCGTCGCCATGTGAATCATCTTCGCGCATCACTCGTCGTCACCGGCCGAGAGTCGCGCGCAACGCCCGCCGGTCCGGTTTGCCGGGGCCGCGCAGCGGCAGCTCGGCGAGGAATTCGACCCGCTTGGGGGCGCCGGCCGCGCCCGCCCGGTCCCGCACCGCCGCGCGCAGCTCGGCGACCGGTGGTGGTGCGGCCGGGTCGGCGGGGACGACGGCGGCGACCACGGCCTGGCCCCACTCGGGGTCGTCGACGCCGAGCACGCAGACCTCCCGGACCCCGGGGTGCTCGGCGAGGATCCGCTCGACCAGCACCGGGGCCACGTTCACCCCGCCGGTGATGATCACGTCGTCGGCGCGGCCGAGCACCTCCAGCCGCCCGTCCGCCAACCGGCCCAGGTCGCCGGTGCGGAACCAGCCGTCCCGGAACGGGCTCGCGCCCGAGCCACGCCGGTAGCCGCGGGCCAGCGTGGGCCCGGACAGCGCGACCGGACCGGAGCCGTCCGCGGCGGCCTCGACGTGCACCCGCACGCCGTCCAGCGGCGTCCCGTCGTACACGCAGCCGCCCGCGGTCTCGCTCATCCCGTAGGTGGTGACCACGCGCACCCCGGCCGCGGCGGCCCGCTCGCGCAGCGCGGGCGGGGTCGCGGCGCCGCCGAGCAGCACCGCGTCGAACGCGCGCAGCGCCGCCAGCCCGGCACCGCCGTCGTCCAGCAGCCGGCGCAGCTGGGTGGGCACCAGCGCGGTGTAGTGCCTGCCGGGGTCCGCGAGGCAGCGCTCGGCCGCCGCCGCGAACCGGTCCGGGCGGAACCCGCCCGCGGTGTCCACCGCCACCGGGTCGGTACCGGCGACCAGCGAGCGGACCAGCACCTGGATCCCGGCGACGTGGTGCGCGGGCATCGCCAGCAACCACCGCCCCGGCCCGCCCAGGTGCCGGTGCGTGGCCGTCGCGGAGGCGCGCAGCGCGGCCGCGGGCAGCAGCACGCCCTTCGGGGTGCCGGTGGAACCGGAGGTGGCGATGACCAGCGCGGTCGGGTCGGCGGGGTCGTCCTCGCCGGGTTCCAGCGGGGTGCCCGCCCCGAGCGCCCGGAGCACGTCGTCGTCCGGGCCCGCCGCGTCCACCGGGAGCAGCGCGGGGCCGTCGCCGTCGAGGGCGCGGCGCAGCGCGGGCAGCACCGTCGGCGCCCGCTCGCCGGGCGGAACGGGCAGCGGCCGGAGTTCGCGGGCGGTCGGCATGCCCGCCATCTGGCGCCCCCCCCCCCCCCGGGCGGGGGGGGGGGGGGGGGGGGGGGGGGGTGGCGACCCCGAGTGGGAGTAGTCGGGCGACAGGTTGGGGGGGGGGGGGGGGGTTGGGGGGGGG
>NZ_JAIUJZ010000043.1:0-50692 GCF_020176775.1 Saccharopolyspora sp. 6M | reverse complement strand
GGGCCCCACGGGGGGCCCCGGCGCGCGGGGGTCCCGGGCCGGGGGCGGGTTTCCGGGGGGGGGGGGCCCCCCCCCCATCGGCCCCCCCCCCCCGCGGGGGGGGGGGGGGGGGGGGGCGGCGGAGTGCGATCGCTCACCAGTTCGGATGAGATCGCTCAACTGTTCGACTGCCGGGGTCGATGTTGGGGGAGTAGCGACCTGCGAGCGAAGGCGGTGCGGACGATGAACTCCTGCGGTTTCCCGATCGGCGGGCGGACCACGGCGGCCCGGGGCCGGTCAGTAGTACCAGGGGAACGGCGTCCAGTCCGGGTCCCGGCGCTCCAGGAACGAGTCCCTGCCCTCGACGGCCTCGTCGGTCATGTAGGCCAGCCGGGTGGTCTCACCGGCGAACAACTGCTGTCCGACCAGGCCGTCGTCGATCGCGTTGAACGCGTACTTCAGCATGCGCTGCGCGGTGGGCGACTTGCCGTTGATCTCCCGTGCCCACTGCAGGGCGGTCGCCTCCAGTTCCGCGTGCGGCACGACCTCGTTGACCATCCCCATCCGGTGCGCCTGCTCGGCGTCGTAGGCGCGGCCGAGGGCGAAGATCTCGCGGGCGAACTTCTGCCCGACCTGCCGGGCGAGGTAGGCGCTGCCGAAGCCGCCGTCGAAGCTGCCGACGTCGGCGTCGGTCTGCTTGAAGCGGGCGTGCTCGGCGCTGGCGAGGGTGAGGTCGCACACCACGTGCAGGCTGTGCCCGCCCCCGGCGGCCCAGCCCGGCACGACCGCGACCACCAGCTTCGGCATGAACCGGATCAGCCGCTGCACCTCGAGGATGTGCAGCCGGCCGGCCCGCGCGGGGTCCACGGTCTCGGCGGTCTCACCGGCGGCGTACTGGTAGCCGGAACGGCCGCGGATCCGCTGGTCCCCGCCGGAGCAGAACGCCCAGCCGCCGTCCTTCGGCGAGGGCCCGTTCCCGGTCAGCAGGACGCAGCCGACATCGCTGCTCATCCGGGCGTGGTCGAGCGCGCGGTACAGCTCGTCGACGGTGTGCGGGCGGAAGGCGTTGCGCACCTCGGGGCGGTCGAAGGCGACGCGCACGGTGCCGCGCCCGGGACCGTCCTCCACGCACCGGTGGTACGTGATGTCGGTGAAGTCGAACCCGCTGACGGGTTCCCACGCGGCCGGGTCGAACAGCTCGGAGACAGGCGAGTTCAGCACGCCTGGGACAATAGGTGCCGCCTCGGCGTGATGAACACCAGGAGGGCGCCGACCGGTGTGAGCGGCTGCACTTCGCTCGTCCGGGGGGCCACCGGGTCGAAGGGGCTCGGCGGTTGCGGCGACACTGGAAGCGGTCGGCAGGCAGCGTGCGAGGGAGTCCGGGGTGATGGGTTGAATCCGTCCACGGCACAGGCCGAGGTCATTGTCGACGAGCTGATCCGCAACCAGGTCCGGCACGTGGTGCTCTCCCCGGGGTCGCGCAACGCGCCGCTCTCGTTCGCGCTGCACCGCGCCGCGCAGGAGCGCCGGATCCGGTTGCACGTCCGCATCGACGAGCGCAGCGCCGGATTCCTGGCCCTGGGGATCGCGGCGCGCAGCGGTCGGCCGGTGGTGGTGGCCGGGACCTCGGGCACCGCTGCGGCGAACCTGCACCCGGCGGTCAGCGAGGCGGCGCAGGCGGGCATCCCGCTGATCGTGCTCACCGCGGACCGCCCGCCGGAGCTGCGCGCGGCCGGGGCCAACCAGACCATCGACCAGCACCGGATGTTCGGACCGCAGGTGCGGATGTTCGACGAGCTCGGCGTGGCCGAGAACCGGCCCGGGCAGCAGGCGTACTGGCGCAGCCAGGTCTGCCGCGCCTGGCACGCCTCGCTCGGGTCGGCCCGCTCCGGACCGGTGCACCTGAACCTGCCGTTCCGCGAACCGCTGGTGCCCACCGGGGACACCACGTGGTGCGAGCCGCTGTCCGGGCGCGACGACGGGGCGCCGTGGATCGAGATCTGCGGCGACGGCGCCCACCCGAGCAGCCTGCACGCGCCGGCCGCCCGGCGGGGACTGGTGCTCGCCGCGGACGGCAGCGCCGACGCCGCGGGGGAGTGGGGCGAGCGGTACGGCTGGCCCGTCGTCTCCGAGACCGGCGGGGTCGGGCTCGCCGGTGGTGCGGCCATCAGCACCGGGATGTGGTTGCTGAACCAGCCCGAGTTCGTGCGCGAGCACCGCCCCGAGCAGGTGCTCTGCGTCGGCAGGCCGACCGTGTTCCGCCAGGTGCAGTCGCTGCTGACCGACGCCGGGGTGGAGGTGCTGCTGGCGCACGGCGGGGACGTGGACTGGCCGTCGCCGGGGCACGCGGTGCGCGAGATCGCGCACACCTTCGGCGCCGGGCCCGTCCGCGAGGCCGACCCGCACTGGCTCACCGCCTGGCAGCAGGCCGACCACAAGGTCGCCGCCGCGCTGCACGCGGCGCTGGACCTGGAGCGCTGGCCGAACGGGCCGGTGCTCGCCCGCGACCTGGTCGACGAACTGCCGGAGCGGTCGTTGCTGGTGCTCGGTTCGTCGAACCCGAGCCGGGACGTGGCGCTGGCCGCACGACACCGGCCGGACGTGGCGGTGCACCGCAACCGCGGGGTGGCGGGGATCGACGGCACGGTGTCCACCGCGATCGGCGCGGCGCTGGCGCACGACGGACCGACCTACGCGCTGCTGGGCGACCTCACGTTCCTGCACGACGGCAACGGCCTGCTGCTGGGGCCGCAGGAGCAGCGCCCGGACCTCACCATCGTGGTGCTCAACGACGACGGCGGCGGCATCTTCTCGCTGCTGGAGCAGGGCGGCCCGGAGCACCGCGACTCGTTCGAGCGGGTCTTCGGCACCCCGCACGGCACCGACCTCGCGCAGCTGTGCGCGGCGCACGGCGTGGAGCACGTGCGGGTGCGGCAGCGCTCGGAGTTCCCGGCGGCGCTGCACGGGCCACCGGGGCTGCGGGTGGTGGAGATCCAGGCCGACCGCTCGCAGACCAGGAGCCTGCACGCGCGGTTGCAGGCCGCGGTGCACTCGGCGCTGATCGGCTGACCCGTTCGGGGCCGTTCGCGGTCCGATATCCGTTCCGGAACCGGTGCCCGGTCGCGATCCGTACACCCGCGATCCGGTGTCTCCCGGCCCGGTACCCGCTGCGGTCCCGTGCCCCTGCGGGTCCCGTGCCCGCTGTGGGCGCGACACCCCCCCGGCCTCGCACGGGCACTTCTGGACCGGTTCCTCCCACCTGGTGAGAGGGCGCGGGAGTGCTTCCGGCCACCGGTCGACCGCGCGGAACCTGCCGGGTCTCGGGCCCGGGCTCGGCTGCTCGCCGAACACTCGCACCCCCGATGAGCTGGGCGGGAGCCGCGCGGGCGGGGTCCGGCCACCACCCGTCGGGCGGGCGGCTGGGACGAAAGCCGGCGCCGGCTGCGCGCCGTTCACCCAGAACTGGTGAAAAGCCCCGCGTTCGGGTGCTCGCGCCGCCCTGATCACGTTCGTACGCTGCTGGAAAACAGCTGATCTTGCCGGAGGTGCTCTGTGTTCAAGCGAACCGGTCTGCGGGCGGCGGTGGCCGCGTGCTGCGCGGCGGCCTTCGTGGCGACCCCCGCCTTCGCCGGAGCCGGCAGTCCCGGCGCGCCCGGCGCGGGCGACCCGTACTTCCCCGAGTACGGCAACGGCGGCTACGACGTGGCGCACTACGACGTGCGGCTGCGCTACGAACCGAAGGACGACCACCTCGCCGGGACCACGACGATCGTGGCGAACCCGACCCAGGACCTCACCGCGTTCAACCTGGACTTCGCACTGCCGGTGAAGTCGATCCGGGTCAACGGCGCCCCGTCGACCTTCGAGCAGCGGGGCACCGAGCTCACCGTCACCCCGCCCGAGGAGCTGCCCGCCGGGCGCCAGTCCACGTTCGTCGTCGAGTACGAGGGCGTGCCGTCCGCCGTCGAGGTCGACGGCCTCAACCCGTGGATCCGCACCGCCGACGGCGCCCTCGCGGTCGGCGAACCGGAGATCTCCGCGTGGTGGTTCCCCGGCAACGACCACCCGCGGGACAAGGCCACCTTCGACATCGCCGTGGACGTGCCGGAAGGCACCGAGGTGCTGTCGAACGGCGTGAACACCGACACCTCCACGCTGGCCGGCCGGACCACCTGGAAGTGGCGGACCACCAAGCCGACCGCGACGTACCTGGCTTTCCTCGGCATCGGGCAGTACGAGATCAACACCAAGCCCGGCGCTTTCGGCCAGCCCTTCGTCACCGCCTACGCCGACGGGCTCGGCGACGTCGAAGGCGCGGCCAAGGCCAGCGTCGAACGCACCCCGGAAGTGCTGGAATTCCTCTCCGGGCTGCTCGGCGAGTACCCGTTCGAGGCCCAGGGCGGCGTGGTCCCGGCAGAAGGCCTCAGCTTCGCGCTGGAGAACCAGACCCGGCCGACCTACAGCCCCAAGTTCTTCGCGAAGGGCGCGAACACGTCCGTCGTCGTGCACGAGAACGCCCACCAGTGGTTCGGCGACTCCGTGTCCGTCGACACCTGGCGCGACATCTGGCTGAACGAGGGCTTCGCCAGCTACGCCGAGTGGCTGTGGTCGGAGCAGCAGGGCACCGGCACCGCGCAGGAGCTGTTCGACCACTACTACTCCTCGCTGCCCGCCGACGACCCGTTCTGGCAGATCGCCCCCGGTGAACCCGGGCCGGAGAACATCTTCAGCGACGCCGTCTACGACCGCGGGGCGCTCACCGTGCACGCGCTGAGCAACGTCATCGGCCCGGACGCGCTGCTCGACGTGGTGCGCACCTGGGTGCAGGACAACCGGTACTCCACCGGCACCGTGGAGGAGTTCATCGAGCTGGCCGAGCAGCGCTCCGGCCGACAGCTCGACGAGTTCTTCCAGAACTGGCTGTTCACCCCCGGCAAGCCCGCGGCCACCCCGGAGAACGGGATCCCGGCCTCGGCGACCAGGGCAGCGGTGGTGCCGCCGAAGTCGGTCGCCGAGATCGACGCGACCCACGCGCTCGTGCACGACCACCACTGATCGTGTGACGGCGCAGGCCGGCCGGGACGGGTCGGGCGGCGGAACCTAGCGGTCCGCCGCCCGAGCCACCCGGGCCGGCCGTCAGTCGTCGGCGAGCGCGTCTCGGATCGGCCGGAGCTTCGCCGCCGCCTCCAGCACCTCCGCGTCCGGATCGGACCCGGCGACGATGCCGCACCCGGCGAACAGCCGGGCCCGGCGGCCCCCGGTCGCGCCGTCCGCGGTCTCCAGCTGCGCGCAGCGCAGCGCGATGCCGAGCTCCCCGTTGCCGGCGCCGTCGACCCAGCCGACCGGGCCGCTGTAGCGGCCGCGGTCCATGGCCTCCAGGCGCTCGATCAGCCGCACCGCGGCGGGAGTCGGCGTGCCCCCGACGGCCGCGCTCGGGTGCACCGCGGCGGCCAGCCGCAGCAGCGCCGCGACCCCGTTGTCCGCGGCGTGCTCGTGCAATTCACCCGTGATGTGCGAGGCCAGGTGCAACACGTTGCGCAGCCGGAGCACCTCGGGGTGCTCCGGGACCGACAGGGCCGCGCAGAACGGGCGCAGTTCCGCGGCCAGCGACTCGGCGGCGAACGCGTGCTCGGAGAGGTCCTTCACCGAGGCCAGCAGGCCGGACGCCAGCTCGTCGGCGCCGACCCCGGGCCGCGGCCAGCTCGTCCCGGCCAGCACCCGGGACCGGACGTGCCGCCCGGTGCGCTCCAGCAGCAGCTCCGGCGTCGCCCCGACCAGCCCGTCCACCGCGAAGGTCCAGCACCCCGGGTAGCGCGCGGCGAGGTTGCGCAGCAGGTAGCGGGCGTCCAGCGGCTCCGCCGCGGTGGCGAGCAGGTCGTGCGCCAGCACCACCTTGCGCACCCCGTCCGGATCGCCGGCCCCGGCCGGTTCCAGGATCCGCACCGCCTCCGCCACCGACCGCCGGTAGTCCGCCGCCGACACCGCGCCCGGCTCGTACCGCACCGCGCCGGGCTCGCGAACCGGCCGGACCGGTTGCCGGGCCGGATCGCCGACGGTGGTGATCCAGCGGACGCCGTCCCGGCAGCCCACCACGACCTCCGGCACCACCACGACCGAGTCCCCCGGCCGGTCCGCGAACGCGAAGCTGGTGAACGCGACCGGGCCGCTGCCCGGCAGCCGCACCTCGTCCCGCACGTCCGCGGCCGCGCACAGCGCGTGCCACCACTCGTCGGCGGCGGCGAACCGCTCCGGCCCGGACGTCGTCAACCGCGCCGCGCAGCCCCAGCCGACCAGACCCGCCCCGTCGCGCACCCAGCTCAGCGGGGCCTCGTCCGGCAGCAGCTCCAGCAGCGGCGCGGTGCGCCGGGGGTCGTCGTCGGGGAGCACCGAGGTGCGGACGGTCAGCGGAGTCGGGGAGGGCGCCACGCGACGAGCCTAGGTGCGGCGGCCCGTGGTGGTCACCGCGCGGCTCCTACAATCGGCGATCGTGGCGAGCGAACAGGAGTTCCCGGGCGAGTCCGAGCAGACCGCGGAGAGCGGTCCGGGCACCCGGTGGCCAGCGCGGCGCATCCGCCGCACCGCCGCCCGCGGCGTCCTGGTACTCGGCGTGCTGCTGACCGTGCTGGGCCTGTCCGTGATCGGCGCTTGCGCGATCGACGACCGGACCATCACCGAGTCCCGCGGCGACGGGGTGGCCGAAGTGGTCAGCACGTCGCTGACCCGCACCGTCATCCGCTTCACCACGCCCGAAGGCCGGGTGCACATCCCGCAGGACGGCGTGCTGTACCCCGGCGGCCTGCAGCAGGGCCAGTTCGTCCGCGTCGAGTACGACACCCGCAACCCCGACCTGGTCCGGGTGGCCGGGCGCGGCATGGTGCTGTCGCTGCTGCCGGTCGCGGCGTCCCTCGCCGGGACGTGGCTGGTCCTCGGCGCCGCGCACTGGTTGCTGCGCCGGGAGCGCCCGGCCGCGGCCTGAACCGGGAATTCCGCCCCTTCCGCTCCGCCCGGCACCGCGGTCACAGTGGGCCCGGGTGATCCCGCCGCGGCGGGTGGTCCCACGAGTGGTCTCGCGACCAGCGGTCCAGCCCGCACTCCGGTGCGGCCCCCGCGAGGTGGGTGAGCGCGTATGGGCACGGTGAACTTCGGAACCGGCGGGCGACCGCCGCGTCCTTCCGCAGGTGGTCCCGAGTGGTGGCCCGCGGCGGCGGTCGAGCCGGGAGGACCGGGCCGGTCGGCGCCGGAGTCGTACCGGCCGGACTGGGTCCTCGCGGCTCCCGTCACCGCGGCGGTGACCCGGACCGTCCCGGCCGGGGCGGATCCGGCCGATCTCGCCGGGTACTGCTTGATGCTGGGCGACGACGCGCTGCTGCTGGCGCACCGCCTGTCCGGCTGGGGGGTGCGCGGGCCGGACCTGGAGGAGGGCGCCGCGCTGGCCGCGATCACGGCGGACCTGCTCGGCCAGGCGCGGGCGCTGCTGGAGCGGGCCGCGGAGCTGGAGGGCGCGGGCCGGGACGCGGACCTGCTGGCCTACCACCGCGACAGCGGGGACTTCCGCAACGTGCGGCTCGCCGAGATCGATTGCGGGCCGGGGCCCGGTGGTGACTTCGCGACCAGCACGGCCCGGTTGCTGCTGTTCGCGGCCTGGCGGCACGCGGTGTTCGCCCGGCTCGCCGCGACCCGCGATCCGGTGCTCTCGGCGATCGCGGCGCGCACCTGGCGGGTGCTGCTGCGGCACCGCGAGCACGCCGAGCAGTGGATGATCCGGCTCGGGGACCGCGCTCCCGAGTCGCGGCTGCGGATGCAGGAGGCGTTGCACCGGGTGTGGCCGCTGTCGGGGGAGCTGTTCGCGGTGCACCCGGTGGAGCGCAGGCTCGCCGAGGCCGGGTGCGCGGTGCGTCCGGACGCGGTGCGCGGTGAGGTCGCCGCGGCGTTGGACGAGGCGGCGTCGGTCGCCCGGCTGGAGCTGCCGCCCCTCGGCGAAGCACCGCCGGAGGGCACCGGTGGGCGGTGGGGCGCGCACACCGAGTCGATGCCGTTCGTCGTCGCCGACATGCAGTACCTGGTGCGCGCCGACCCGGTCGAGCCGTGATCGTTCCGTTTCCGCGGTTGAGTACTTTCCCCGAGGCCCCGCGCCGACCCGGCGGGCAAGGTGGGTGTGATGCCGGGACGAACCCGGTGGGTCCGCCGGATCGCCTTGGGGGCGAGCGCTGGTCCGACGGGAACCGAGCGGAAGGCGCGGCTGGAGATGAACGGTTTCTGGTGGGCAGTGCTGGCGGGAACGGTCGCGGGATCCCTGGGCGCCGCGGTCACCCTGCTGGCGTGGGCCGGGCCGTGGACGCGACGTGCTCGCCCCGAGGTGCCGGAGCCCGCACCGGCGGCTCCGCAGGAGCGGACGGCGCCGCCGCGGGGGTTCGGCGAACCGGGCCACGTGGACGGCTGGGTGCGCGACCTGCACCGCTGCGAGCAGGCGGTGGCGCGCGCCCGGCGCGCGGTGGAGTCGGTGTCCTCGGCGCGGGCGCGGGAGGCGCTGCTGGTGGTGGTCCGCCGGATGGACGCGGAGCTGCCGAGCGTGCAGGCGCTCGTCGAGGTGGGCCGCGGCTCGGACCTGGATCCGAGGTCGGCGGACCGGCGGGACCAGGAGGTGCTGCGGCGGGTGCGGGACCAGGTCGCCGAGGCCGCCGCGCGCTTCGCATCGATCACCGAGGACGTGCTGCACGTGGTGGTCGACCTGGTCGCGGCGCCGGATCTGCCGCGGGTGCACCACGAGGTGGCGGTCCTGCGCGACCGGTTCCCGCTGCTGCACCCGATGTCCGAGGTGTTCGCCCGCGAGGACGCCCCGCCGCCCGCGCTCGCCGCTCCCTGACAGCGCGACCCGCGCCGCGGGTGACCGCGCCCGGCCGGTCACGGCGTCGCTCGGCGCCACCAGTCGAGGACGTCCCCGGCGACGGCGGGTCCGGCCACGAGCAGCCCGCCGACGGGCAGCGTCGCCGGGCGCCCACCGCGGTCCAGCACCGCGGCCCCCGATTCGACGGCCAGCGCCAGCGCACCCGCGACGTCCCACTCCTCGTACGAGTCCAGCACGGCCGCGATGGCGTGCCCCAGCGCGACCTGCGCGATCGCCAGCGCCGGTGATCCCAGCAGCCGCACGCCCACCTGCGCCCGGGCCGCGTTGCTGATGAACCGGTCCATGCCGGGCCACGGGCCGCTGCGGGTCAGCTCGGTGCAGACGATTCCGGCGCGGGTCTCGGCCTGGTCGGCGAGCCGCACCGGCACCCCGTTGGCGCGCATCCCGCGGTCCCGGGCCGCCGCGTAGATCTGGGACCGGTACGGGTCGGCGACGACGCCGACCAGCGGCCCGCGTTCGTCGAGCATCGCGAGGCTGTAGGCGCACCACGGCAGCCCGGCCACGTAGTTCGCGGTGCCGTCCACCGGGTCCACCGACCAGCGGAACCGGGACGAACCGGAGCGGGCGGTGAGCTGGTCGGCGACGGAGGTGGACCAGCCGGGAGCGGAGTCGAACTCCTCGCCGAACACCGGCACTCCCGGGAACTCGTCGCCGAGCACCCGCCGGGTGTGCCGTTCCAGGGTGCGCCCGGTGTCGGTCACCCAGTCGAAGGGCGATTCGGTGGCCGCCGGGCGGGCCCCGCGTCCCGCGGTGGCGGTGATGACGTCGGCGGCGTCGTTCGCGAGCCGCCCGGCCACTTCCAGCGCGCGGGAGACCAAGCCGGGTTCGATGTGGTGCGAGGGCTCCGAGGGAAGGACCGTCATGCCGCTCCAGGGTCGACACCCGCGGTGTATGCGGGGCTGCGCCCAGGTGGACACCAGACGAGCGGCGGTCGTCCGGGCGGGGTCGGGCGGCGCCGCACGGGGCAGTTGGGGTGCTCTTCGGCGGCTGTTCCGGGATGCGTCACGTGGGGGTCGTCTGGGCGCCGGAGCGGGGCGGGACGGTGTCGCTCGTGCGGATCGCCATCGTGTCGGAGAGTTTCCTGCCGCAGGTCAACGGGGTCACGAACTCGGTGCTGCGGGTGCTGGAGCACCTGCGCCGCCGCGGTGACCAGGCACTCGTGATCGCCCCGGGCGCGGGTCCCGACGAGCACGAGGGCACGCCGGTGGTGCGGCTGCCCGCCGTGGACATCCCGGTGGTGTCCTCGCTGCCGATCGGGTTCCCCACCCGCCGGTTGCTGCAGGGCTTGGCGGACTTCGGGCCGGACGTGGTGCACCTGGCCTCGCCGTTCGTGGTGGGGGCGCGGGGGCTGGCGGCGGCGCGGAAGCTGGGCGTGCCGACGGTCGCGGTGTACCAGACGGACGTGGCCGGGTTCGCGGAGTCGTACGGGCTGGGGTTGACCGCGCGCGCCGCGTGGCGCTGGACGCGGCGGCTGCACAGCGCCGCCGACCGCACGCTGGCCCCGTCCACCTGGGCGGCGGAAGCGCTGCGCGAGCACGGCATCCCGCGGGTGCACCGCTGGGGCCGCGGGGTGGACACGGCCCGGTTCCACCCGGGGAAGCGGGACGAGCGGCTGCGCGCCGAGCTCGCCCCGGGCGGGGAGCTGCTGATCGGGTACGTCGGCAGGCTCGCCCCGGAGAAGCACGTGGAGCGCCTCGCGGCGCTGGACGGCGTGCCCGGGGTGCGGGTGGTGGTGGTCGGCGACGGCCCGCAGCGGGAGCAGCTGGCCGCGCAGCTGCCGGGCGCCGCGTTCCTCGGCCTGCGCACCGGCGAGGAGCTCGCCCGGATCTACGCGAGCCTGGACGTGTTCGTGCACACCGGCCCGTACGAGACGTTCTGCCAGTCCGTGCAGGAGGCGATGGCCAGCGGGGTCCCCGCGCTCGCCCCGGACGCGGGCGGCCCGCGGGACCTGGTGCTGCCGGGCCGCACCGGCCACCTGCTGCCGCCGCACGACGCGGACGCGCACGCCCGGCGGCTGCGCGCGGCGGTGGCGGAGCTGCGGGACCCGGCGCTGCGGGCGAGGTTCGGCGCGGCCGCCCGCGACTCGGTGGCCCAGCGCACCTGGCCCGCCCTGTGCGAGCAGTTGATCGGCCACTACGCGGAGGTCATCGGCCGCCCGCAGGACGACCGGCTGGCCGCCTGAGCGCCCGCTGCACGTAAGCTGCCGACGTGTCTCGCGCCGGTTTGGACAAGGATCCGCACGCGGTCGCCGCGATGTTCGACGGCGTCGCGAAGCGCTACGACCTGACGAACACCGTGATGTCGTTCGGGCAGGACCGGCGCTGGCGGCAGATCACCCGGCAGGCGCTGGACCCGCGGCCGCACGAGCGCATCCTGGACCTGGCCGCGGGCAGCGGCGTGTCCACCGCGGAGCTGGCGAAGTCCGGCGCGTGGTGCGTGGCCGCGGACTTCTCGCTGGGCATGCTGTCGGTGGGCCGGGACCGCGGGCTCCCGATGGTGGCGGCCGACGCGCTGCGGCTGCCGTTCGCGGACGCCTCCTTCGACGCGGCGACGATCTCGTTCGGGCTGCGCAACGTGGTGGACACGGTGGCGGGCCTGCGCGAGATGGCGCGGGTGGTGCGCCCCGGCGGGCGGCTCGTGGTGTGCGAGTTCTCCACCCCCACCTGGGAGCCGTTCCGCATCGTCTACATGAACTACGTGATGCGCGCGCTGCCGCCGATCGCCCGCGCGGTGTCCTCGAACCCGGACGCGTACGTGTACCTGGCGGAGTCGATCCGCTCCTGGCCGGACCAGCGGGCGCTGGCCGCGAAGATCGGCGAGGCCGGCTGGTCGAAGGTGGCGTGGCGCGACCTGATGGGCGGCGCCGTCGCCGTGCACCGCGCTTTCAAGGCCTGAGTCCGGCGCTCCCTTCGAGCTGCGCTCGGGTGGCGGAACCTCAGCTGGCCCCTCGCTGCGGGATCGATTTCACCGGTGGCTCCGCCACAGGAGAAATCGTTGTCCTCGCGAGGAAGCAGCTGAGAACCCGCGGGTGGCCCGGTTGCTCTGGTGGTCGGCAGCTCATCGGCTTCGCCGCTGACAGGCAACGGCCAAGACCCGCTGGGCGGGTAGTGGGCCTTCGCGTGTTCTGAACCTCCGGAGCGCGCATCCTCCGCGTTCGGTGCGTTGCCCGGGAGCCGCGTCCTGGCCCGTCGTGCTGCGAGCACCCGACCGCCGCCGTCCATCGCGCCCGCCCCCTGCGCCTGCGGGCGCCGCTGAGGCCCGGGCGTGGAACCGTTCCGCACCCGGTGATCCTGGCGGCGCTGCGGCGTGCGGGTGGCCCGGTGCCCTCCGGCGCCCCGGAGATACGCCTCACCTGCGAGGACGGTCACCCGAGCGGCCTATCTCGCGGGGTCGATCGAGTGCTTCCGCAGGCCTAGACTCGGCGGAGATAGTGAACTCGTTCACAAGCGGGCGGGTTCACCGGGTCACGGCGGAACCGCTCGGGTGCGCGGCACCGGAGCGGGTGCCGGGTGCGGTCCGCGTGCCTGGCGCCGTGGCTCGACACCGCAACTGCACGGCTATCAAGGAGTGTCATGACCAGCGCCACCCCCCGACGCCGACCGAACGACGACGCCGACGTGATCGTCGTCGGTGCCGGGCCGGCCGGTTCGACGGCGGCGACGTACCTGGCTCGCGCGGGCCTCGACGTGCTGCTGCTGGAGAAGAGCGTCTTCCCCAGGGAGAAGGTGTGCGGCGACGGCATCACGCCGCGCGGCGTCAAGCAGCTGATCGACCTCGGCATCGACACCCGGGAGGAGGCCGGCTGGCTGCACAACCGGGGTCTGCGCGTGGTCGGCGGCGGCGTGAACATCGAGCTGGACTGGCCGGAGCTCGCCGACTTCCCGCCCTACGGCGTGGTCCGTCCGCGCAACGACTTCGACGATCTGCTCGCCCGCGGGGCGGAACGCGCGGGCGCCCGGATGGTGCAGCAGACCACGGTGACCGGAGCCGTCCGGAATGAGCGGACCGGCCGCATCGACGGGGTCGCCGCGAAGACCGGCCCGGACCGCCAGCCGGTGACCTACCGGGCGCCGCTGGTGCTCGGGTGCGACGGCGTGTCGGCCCGCCTGGCGTTGTCGATGGGCATCGAGAAGCGCGAGGACCGCCCGATGGGCGTGGCGGTGCGCCGCTACTACGACAGCCCGCGCAGCAAGGACGACTTCCTGGAGTCGCACCTGGAGCTGTGGGACCGGTCGACGCCCGCCGAGCCGAAGCTGATGCCGGGCTACGGCTGGATCTTCGGCATGGGCGACGGGACGGTGAACGTGGGGCTGGGCGTGCTGTCGACGTCGAAGTCCTACGGCAAGACCGACTACCGCCAGCTGTTGCGCTCCTGGCTGGACGGGACCCCGGAGGAGTGGGGTTTCCGGGAGGAGAACGCCACCGGCAAGATCGGCGGCGCCGCGCTGCCGATGGGCTTCAACCGCACGCCGCACTACCGGGACGGGCTGCTGCTCGTCGGGGACGCCGGCGGCATGGTCAACCCGTTCAACGGCGAGGGCATCGCGTACGCCATGGAATCCGCCCGGTTGGCGGCGGAGTGCGTGGTCCACGCGTACGCACGACCGGCGGGCCCTTCGCGGGAGCACGCGCTGCTCCGGTACCCGGGTGCGGTGTCCGACGCGATGGGCGGCTACTTCCGGCTCGGGAACATCTTCAGCAAGTTGATTGGCAATCCGACGGTGATGCGGATGGCCACCAAGCACGGCTTGCCGCGGCCGTTGCTGATGCGTTTCGTGTTGAAGCTGCTGGCAAATCTGTACGACGTGCGCGATGGGGACACGATGGACCGTGTGATCAGCGCCACTACTCGGCTCACCCCTAGCGTCTGACTGCTGGAGTCTGGTCAGATGGTCACGTGATTGTGTGAGAAGTCATAAAGTTAGGTTCGCCTCACTGCGGAGCGGTTACGTCCGACCGCATAGAGTGCGCACCTGACGCCGCAGACGTGACGTTCGTCTCGGCGGGGGCAGCGAAGGAGGGCGGTGCCATGGGCGAGGCAGGCGCTTCGGGCGTGCTGGACCCGTACATCCCGCTGGTGCTGATGTTCGCGCTGGCGCTGGGATTCGCGGTGTTCTCGGTGAGCATCGCGCCACTGGTCGGCCCCCGCCGCTACAACAGGGCGAAGCTCGATGCCTACGAGTGCGGGATCGAGCCTTCCCCGCAGCCGGTGATGGGCGGCGGCCGGATGCCGGTCGCCTACTACCTCACGGCGATGCTGTTCATCCTCTTCGACATCGAAATGGTCTTCCTCTACCCGTTCGCGGTCTCCGCGGACTCCCTCGGGCTGTTCGGCGTGGCCGAGGTCGTGCTGTTCATCGCGACCGTCGGATTCGCCTACGTCTACGTGTGGCGGCGCGGAGGCCTCGACTGGAACTAGGCGCCCGGGCCCGGGCGGGCCTGAGCGAGCACTGACCGTTCTCAATGGCGACAGCGGAAGGAGTGCCGAGATGGGCCTCGAAGAGCAGCTGCCCAACGGCATCCTGTTGGCCAACGTGGAGAAGCTCGTCAACTGGACCCGGAAGACCTCGATGTGGCCGGCGACCTTCGGGTTGGCCTGCTGCGCGATCGAGATGATGACGGTCGGCGGTTCCCGCTACGACATCGCCCGGTTCGGCATGGAGCGCTTCTCCGCCACCCCGCGGCAGGCCGATCTGATGATCGTCGCCGGTCGGGTGACCAACAAGATGGCCCCGGTCCTGCGGCAGATCTACGACCAGATGCCGGAGCCGCGCTGGGTGCTGGCGATGGGCGTGTGCGCTTCCACCGGGGGCATGTTCAACAACTACGCCGTGGTGCAGGGCGTGGACCACGTGGTGCCGGTGGACATGTACCTGCCGGGTTGTCCGCCGCGGCCGGAGATGCTGCTCGACGCGATCCTCAAACTGCACGCCAAGATCATGGACGAGCCGATCAACGCCAAGCGCGCCGCGCTGCGCGCCGAGACCGGGGCTCGCACCGAACTCATCGCCTCCTCCGAGCGCTACGCGCCGAAGAACCGCTCGCAGCGCAAGCGCGCTGAGCGGCAGCAGCTGGCGCAGCGCCAGGAGATGGGCGCGGAAGGCCCGCTCGCCGTCGAGACCGACGCGCAGCGGGAGCAGACGCAGCGGCAACTCGGCGCGGGCAGGTGAGCGGCATGACCGACTCGAAGCGGACCACCCCGGACCCCGGCGAGAAGGGTTCCAGCGCGGACCGGCCCGGCGAGGGCCTCGAACCGGTGCGTTCCGGTTCGGGCGCGATCGCCGAGCCGCGGGAACCGATCGTCGCGGGACGCGAGCGGCAGGGCATGTTCGGCGTGCGCGGCAGCGGCGACACCTCCGGCTACGGCGGGCTGCGGTTGCCCGCGCACCTGCCCGCCCCGGCCGAGCGGCCGTTCGGCGGTTGGTTCGACGAGGTGGCGGACGCGCTGCTGGATTCGCTGCGCGGCAAGGGGATCGACTCGGCGGTGCAGCAGGTGACCGTGGACCGCGGGGAGATCACCTTCTACGTGGACCGCGAGCACCTGGTGGCCACCTGCTCCTCGCTGCGCGACGACCCGGCGCTGCGCTTCGAGCTGTGCAGCTCGGTGTCCGGCGTGGACTACGGGCCGGAGGTGCCGCAGCGGCTGCACTCGGTCTACCACCTGACCTCGATGACCTACCGCCGCCGCATCCGGCTGGAGGTGGCCGTCGACGTCGACGACCCGCACCTGCCGTCGGTCGTGTCCGTGTACCCGACGGCGGACTTCCAGGAGCGCGAGGCCTGGGACATGTTCGGCCTGGTCTACGACGGGCACCCCGCGCTCACCCGGATCTTGATGCCGGACGACTGGGACGGGCACCCGCAGCGCAAGGACTACCCGCTCGGCGGCATCCCCGTCGAGTACAAGGGCGCCGAGATACCGCCGCCCGACCAGCGGCGGGCCTACTCATGAGGTTCCGCGGACCGCACGGCCACGGCAGGCAGCACGCGGAGAGGTGCTGAACATGACCACCGAACCACTGACCGATCCCACCACGGACCCCGGCAGGCACGCGGCGTCGCGCGAGACGACGGAAGGCCGCGTCTACACCGTCACCGGCGGCGACTGGGACGAGTTCATCGACGAGGCGGCGGATTCCGAGCGCGTCGTCATCAACCTCGGCCCGCAGCACCCGTCCACGCACGGGGTGCTGCGGCTGGTGCTGGAACTCGAAGGCGAGACCGTCACCCAGGCCCGCTCGGTGATCGGCTACCTGCACACCGGGATCGAGAAGAACACCGAGTACCGCACCTGGACCCAGGGCGTCACCTTCGTCACGCGGATGGACTACCTGGCGCCGCTGTACAACGAGGCGGCGTACTGCCTGGGCGTGGAGAAGCTGCTCGGGGTCGAGGCGCCGACGCGGGCGCAGACCTTCCGGATCATGCTGATGGAGCTGAACCGGATCTCCTCGCACCTGGTGTTCATGGCGACCGGCGCGATGGAGCTGGGCTCCACCACCGGCATGACCTTCGGGTTCCGCGATCGCGAGGAAGTGCTGCACCTGCTGGAGTTCCTCACCGGGCTGCGGATGAACCACGCGTTCATCCGGCCGGGCGGGGTGGCCCAGGACCTCCCGGAGAACTACCGGGAGAAGGTGCTGGAGTTCATCAAGGTCATGGACAAGCGGCTGCCGGACTACGCGAAGCTGTTCTCCGGCCAGCCGATCTGGAAGCAGCGGCTCAAGGACGTCGGGTACCTGCCGCTGGACGGCTGCCTGCAGCTGGGCGTGACCGGGCCGCTGCTGCGCTCGGCGGGCATCGCCTGGGACCTGCGCAAGATCGAGCCGTACTGCGGTTACGAGAACTTCGAGTTCGAGGTGCCGACGAGCACCGACGCGGACTGCTTCGCCCGGTTCCTGCTGCGGCTGGAGGAGATCCACCAGTCGCTGAAGATCATCCGGCAGTGCCTGGACGCCTTCGAGCCCGGCCCGGTGATGGTGGACGACCCGAAGATCGCGTGGCCGGCGAAGCTGAGCATCGGGCCGGACGGCATGGGCAACTCCCTGGAGCACGTCCGCAAGATCATGGGCCAGTCGATGGAATCGCTGATCCACCACTTCAAGCTGGTCACCGAGGGCTTCGACGTGCCCCCGGGGCAGGTGTACTCGCCGGTGGAGTCGCCGCGCGGCGAGCTGGGTTACCACTTGGTCTCCGACGGCGGCACCCGGCCGATGCGGGTGCACGTGCGGGAACCGAGCTTCGTGAACCTCCAGGCGTTCCCGGCGATGGCCGAGGGCGGCCTGGTCGCGGACGTGATCGCGGCAGTGGCCTCGATCGACCCGGTGATGGGCGGGGTGGACCGATGACCGAGCAGTTCGATTTCACCACCACCGAGCACGTGCTGAGCCCGCCGGGCGCGCCGGTGTTCGGCGAGGACGTGCGCGCCGACGCGAAGCGCATCGTCGAGCGCTACCCGGAGGCGCGGTCGGCGCTGCTGCCGATGCTGCACCTCGTGCAGTCCGAGCAGGGCCACGTCAGCACCGAGGGCATCGAGTTCTGCGCCGAGCAGCTGGCGCTGTCCGCCGCCGAGGTCAGCGCGGTCGCCACCTTCTACACGATGTACAAGCGCAAGCCGTGCGGCGAGCACCTGGTCAGCGTGTGCACCAACACGCTGTGCGCCGCCCTGGGCGGCGACGCCATCTACGCGAAGGTGTCCGAGCACCTCGGCGTCGGCCACGACGAGACCTCCGGCACGCCGGGCGAACCGGGCTCGCTGACGCTGGAGCACGCCGAATGTCTCGCGGCCTGCGACCACGCCCCGGTGCTGCAGGTCGACTACGAGTACTACGACAAGCAGAGCCCGGAAGCGGCGCTGGAACTGGTGAAGTCCTTGCAGCGCGGGGAGAAGCCGGACCCGACGCGCGGCGCACCGCTCACCGACTTCCGCCGCACCGAGCGCCAGCTCGCCGGGTTCTTCGACCGGCCCGGCGCCCGGCTGGAGGACACCGTGGACGGCCCCTCGGCCGCCCCCGAGACGGTCCGCGGCGCGCACCTGGCGCAGCAGCGCGGCTGGACCGCGCCGCCGATGCCGGACGACGCGCAGATCCCGCCGCTGCCGGAGAAGGAGTGAGTGGACATGACCGACGCGAACTCCCCGAAGCCCGACGACCTCACCCCGGTGCTGACCAAGCGGTGGTTGTCGCCGACCTCCTGGAGCCTCCGCACCTACGAGCAGCTGGAGGGCTACACCGCGCTGCGCAAGGCGTTGCGCGCCACGCCCGACGAGCTGGTCGAACTGGTGAAGGCCGCGGGCCTGCGCGGCCGTGGCGGCGCCGGGTTCCCGGCGGGCGTGAAGTGGAGCTTCATGCCGAAGGAACCGGTGAAGCCGCACTACCTCGTGGTCAACGCCGACGAGGGCGAACCGGGCACCTGCAAGGACATCCCGCTGATGATGGCCGACCCGCACTCGCTGGTGGAGGGCGTGATCATCGCCTGCTACGCGATGCGCTCGCACTTCTCGGCGATCTACGTGCGCGGTGAGGCGCTGCACTGCATCCGCCGGTTGAACAACGCCGTGCAGGAGGCCTACGCCGCGGGCTACCTGGGCAAGGACATCCTCGGCTCCGGTTTCGACTGCGACATCGTGGTGCACGCCGGGGCCGGCGCCTACATCTGCGGCGAGGAGACGGCGCTGCTCGATTCGCTGGAGGGCAAGCGCGGGCAGCCGCGGCTGAAACCGCCGTTCCCCGCCGCCGCCGGGCTCTACGCGTGCCCGACCACGGTGAACAACGTGGAGACCATCGCCTCGGTGCCGTTCATCGTCAACGGCGGCTCCGACTGGTTCCGCAGCATGGGACGGGAGAAGTCGCCCGGCCCGAAGATCTACTCGCTGTCCGGGCACGTCGAGAACCCCGGCCAGTACGAGGCCCCGCTGGGCACCACGCTGCGGCAGCTGCTGGAGCTGGCGGGCGGCATGAAGGACGGGGTCCCGCTCAAGTTCTGGACCCCTGGCGGCTCGTCCACCCCGCTGTTCACCGCCGAGCACCTGGACGTGCCGCTGGACTTCGAGGGCGCCGCCGAAGCGGGCTCGATGCTGGGCACCACGGCGCTGATGGTGTTCAACGAGACCGTGTCCGTGCCGTGGGCGGTGATGAAGTGGACGCAGTTCTACGAGCACGAGTCCTGCGGCAAGTGCACCCCCTGCCGGGAGGGCACCTTCTGGCTCGCCCAGGTCCTGGAGCGCATGGTCGAGGGGCACGGCACCGAAGAGGACATCGACACCCTGCTCGACGTCTGCGACAACATCTTCGGCCGCTCCTTCTGCGCCCTCGGTGACGGTGCGGTCAGCCCGATCACCAGCGGCATCAAGTACTTCCGCGAGGAATTCCTCGCGCTGTGTCAGCAGAACCGGCCCGGCGCGGAGCCGGGCGAGCCCGCACTGGCAGGAGCGGCCCGATGACGGTGGCATCCGAGCGTGAGACCAAGCCGGTCCCCGAGGGGCACGTCCGGCTGACGATCGACGGCGTCGAAGTCGACGCCCCCAAGGGCGAGCTGCTGATCCGCACCGCGGAGCGGATGGGCATCGTCATCCCCCGGTTCTGCGACCACCCGCTGCTCGACCCGGCGGGCGCGTGCAGGCAGTGCCTGGTGGAAGTGGAGATGAACGGCCGGGCGATGCCCAAGCCGCAGGCCTCCTGCACGATGACCGTCGCCGACGGCATGGTGGTGAAGACGCAGCAGACCTCGCCGGTCGCCGACAAGGCGCAGCAGGGCGTGATGGAGCTGCTGCTGATCAACCACCCGCTGGACTGCCCGATCTGCGACAAGGGCGGCGAGTGCCCGCTGCAGAACCAGGCGCTCAAGCACGGCCGCGCCGAATCCCGGTTCCACGACACCAAGCGGACCTTCGCGAAGCCGGTGCCGATCTCCACCCAGGTGCTGCTGGACCGGGAGCGCTGCGTGCTGTGCCAGCGCTGCACCCGGTTCTCCAAGCAGATCGCGGGCGACCCGTTCATCGAACTGCTGGAGCGCGGGGCGGTGCAGCAGATCGGCATCGCCGAGCAGCAGCCGTTCCAGTCGTACTTCTCCGGCAACACCATCCAGATCTGCCCGGTGGGCGCGCTGACCAGCGCCGCCTACCGGTTCCGCTCCCGGCCGTTCGACCTGGTGTCCACGCCGGGCGTGTGCGAGCACTGCTCGTCGGGCTGTGCGACGCGCACCGACTGGCGGCGCGGCAAGGTGATGCGGCGGCTCGCCGGGGACGACCCGGAGGTCAACGAGGAGTGGCTCTGCGACAAGGGCCGGTTCGCGTTCCGCTACGCCACCGCCGCGGACCGCTTCCTGCGGCCGATGGTGCGCGAGGGCGGTGAGCTGCGGACCGCGTCCTGGACGGAGGCGCTGCGCGTCGCCGCCGACGGGCTGCTGCGGGCGCGCGACGACCGCGGCGTCGGGGTGCTGCCCGGCGGCCGGTTGACCGAGGAGGACGCCTACGCCTACGCGAAGTTCGCGCGGATCGCGTTGCGCACCAACGACGTCGACGCTCGCGCCAGGGCGCACTCGGACGAGGAGCTCGCGTTCCTGGAGTCCGCCGTCGTCGGCACCGGGCCCGGTGCGGGCGCGGTGACCTTCGCCGACCTGGAGGCCGCGCCCGCCGTGCTGTGCGTCGCCTTCGAACCGGAGGAGGAGTCGCCGAGCGTGTTCCTGCGGCTGCGCAAGGCGGCCCGCAAGGGGAGCACGAAGGTCTTCCACCTCGGGCAGTGGAACTCGCCGGGCGTGGAGAAGACGACGCGGATCATGAGCGGTGGCGGTCCGGTGCGCACCGGCGCGCTGCTGCCGTGCCCGCCCGGCGGGGAGGCCGCCGCGCTGGCCGAGCTCCCGTCCGAAGTGGACGAAGCGCTGCGGGCCGGGGGAGCGGTGCTCGTCGTCGGCGAGCGGGCCGCGCAGATCCCCGGACTGCTCTCCGAGGTCACCCGCACCGCGGCCCGCACCGGCGCGCGGGTCGCGTGGATCCCGCGCCGCGCGGGCGAACGCGGCGCCGTCGAAGCCGGCGCGCTGCCCACGCTGCTGCCCGGCGGCCGCGCCGTCGGCGACCTCACCGCCTGCGCCGAGGTCGCCCAGACCTGGGGCGTGGACGCCGACAGCCTGCCCGGCGCGCCCGGGCGGGATACCGAGGGCATCCTGCGCGCCGCCGCGCGCGGCGACCTCGCCGGACTGCTCGTCGGCGGCGTCGACCCGGACGACCTGCCCGACCCGGAACTGGCTCGGCAGGCCTTGGACCGCGCCGACTTCGTGGTGAGCCTCGAACTGCGTCCCAGCGCAGTCACCGAACGCGCCGACGTGGTGCTGCCCATCGCGCCGAGCTCGGAGAAGTCCGGCACCTACCTGAACTGGGAGGGCCGCCGCCGCGAATTCCGCATCACCATCGAAGGAACCGGCGCGCTGCCGGACTGCCGGGTGCTGGACACCCTCGCGGTCGAGATGGACGCCGACCTGTTCACCCAGAGCCCCGCCGCGGTCCGCGCCGAACTGGACCGGCTCGGCACCGGCGGGCGCGCCCGGCCACCCGCCCCGGACGAGCAGGTGCGGCCCGTCGCGCCACCCGGGCCGGGCCGCGTGCTGCTGGCCACCTGGCGGCGGCTGCTGGACGACGGCTCGCTGCAGGACGACGAACCGAACCTCGCGGGCACCCGGCGGGACACCGTGGCGATGCTGTCCCCGGCCACCGCGCGGCGGCTCGGGCTGCTGGAGCGCCAGCAGGTCGAAGTCCGCGGCGACCGCGGGTCGATCACGCTCGAAGCGCGGTTCACCGACATGCCCGACGACGTGGTGTGGCTGCCGATGGACTCCGGACCGTCGAAGGTGAACCGGCTGCTGGGCGTCGGGCACGGCGCGCCCGTCGCGCTCGCCCCCGCCGGGCCGCTCGCGAACGGGCACGGCGGCAACGGGCACGGGACCAACGGGCACGGTGCGAACGGCCACGGCGGCACCGGGCTCGGCTTCGGCGGCCCCGAGAGGAGCCGGTCATGACGCGCACCGCCGAACTGCTCGCCGACGACCCGATCTGGCTGATCCTGATCAAGGTCGTGGCGATCTTCGCCTTCCTGGTGCTGATGACGCTGCTGACGATCTGGGCCGAGCGCCGCGTCATCGGCCGCATGCAGCACCGTCCCGGACCGAACCGCGCCGGACCGTTCGGCATCCTGCAATCCCTGGCCGACGGGCTGAAGCTCGCGTTCAAGGAGGACATCCGGCCGGTGCTGGCCGACAAGTGGGTGTACTTCCTCGCCCCGGTGATCTCCGCGACGCCCGCGCTGGTGTCGTTCTCGGTGATCCCGATCGGCCCGGAGGTCACGATCTTCGGCGAGCGCACCGCGCTGCAGCTGGTGGAACTGCCGGTGGGGCTGCTCGTGGTGCTGGCCAGCGCCTCCATCGGCGTCTACGGCATCGTGCTCGCCGGCTGGTCCTCCGGATCGCCGTACCCGCTGCTGGGCTCGCTGCGCTCCGCCGCGCAGGTCATCTCCTACGAGATCGCGATGGGCCTCTCGTTCGTCGCCGTGATCATGTACGCGGGCACGCTGTCCACCGCGGGCATCGTCGAAGCGCAGACCAGCGGCTGGTTCGCACTCGTGCTGCCGTTCAGCTTCCTGGTCTACGTGGTGGCGATGGTCGGCGAGACCAACCGCGCCCCGTTCGACCTGCCGGAAGCCGAATCCGAACTGGTCGGCGGCTTCCACACCGAGTACTCCTCGCTGAAGTTCGCGCTGTTCTTCCTCGCCGAGTACATCAACATGGTCACCGTCTCCGCCCTCGCCACCACGCTGTTCCTCGGCGGCTGGCACGCGCCGTGGCCGCTGAGCCTGATCGGCGGCGGGGTGCTCAACACCGGATGGTGGCCGGTGCTGTGGTTCCTCGGGAAGACGCTGGCGTTCCTGTTCGTGTTCGTGTGGCTGCGCGCCACGCTGCCGCGGCTGCGCTACGACCAGTTCATGAACCTCGGCTGGAAGGTCCTCGTCCCGCTGAGCCTGGTGTGGATCGTGGTGGTCACCGTGATCCGCGCGGTCCGCAACGAGCAGGGCGTCGACTCGACGACGTTCCGGGTCGTCGGCGGCGCGGCGCTGGTGGTGCTCACCGCCGCGGCCTTCCTCGTCCCGGACCGCAAGCGGCCCGAACCGGAAGAACCGGAAGCGCCCATGGCGGGCAGCGGGTTCCCCGTCCCGCCGCTGGACCTGCAAGTGCCCCCGACCCCACCGCGGCGCACCCCGGTGCCGCCGTCCGGGGCCGACGACGCCTCGAAGGAGGGAGCGGGCCGTGTTTGATCCGCTGAAAGGTTTCGGCGTCACTTTCTCGACGATGTTCAAGAAGGTCGTCACCGAGGAGTACCCCGAGGTCAAGAAGGTCACCGCACCCCGGTTCCACGGCCGCCACCAGCTCAACCGGCACCCGGACGGGCTGGAGAAGTGCGTGGGCTGCGAGCTGTGCGCCTGGGCCTGCCCCGCGGACGCGATCTTCGTCGAGGGCGGGGACAACACCGAGGACGAGCGCTACTCGCCGGGGGAGCGCTACGGGGCCGACTACCAGATCAACTACCTGCGGTGCATCGGCTGCGGCCTGTGCATCGAGGCGTGCCCGACCCGCTCGCTGACCATGACGAACGAGTACGAGACCGCCGACGACGACCGGCAGCACCTCATCTACACCAAGGAGGACCTGCTGGCCCCGCTGCTGCCCGGCATGGAGCAGCCGCCGCACCCGATGCGGCTCGGCGAGGACGAGCAGGACTACTACGTGCGCGGGCCCGAGCTCGCGCGGCGCAGCGGCGTGCCCGAAGGCGAAACCGTGGAGACCGGGCACGAGGAGGCGCGGCGGTGATGCTCACGGCAACTGCGGTGCTCGCCCAGCAGCAGGCCGCGGACGTGGTCGGCGCGGGCGAGGCCGCGGCGTTCTGGATCCTCGGGCCGCTGGCCCTGGTCGGGGCGCTGGGCATGGTGTTCTCGCGCGGCGCGGTGCACTCCGCGCTGTTCCTGGTGCTGACCATGCTGAGCCTCGGCGTGCTGTACATGGCGCAGAGCGCGCCCTTCCTCGGCTTCACCCAGATCATCGTCTACACCGGCGCGATCATGATGCTGTTCCTGTTCGTGCTGATGATGGTGGGCCGCGACTCCTCGGACTCGGTGGTGGAGGTGCTGCGCGGGCAGCGGCTGTGGGCCGCCGTCGCCGGGGTCGCGTTCGCGCTGCTGCTGGTGACCGGGCTGGCCAGGGCGCTCACCGACGTGCCGGTCGCCGCACCGCTGGACCCGTGGTCCGCGCGCGGCGGCGGTGCGGGCGGGCTCGGCGCGCTGATCTTCACCGACTACCTGTTCCCGTTCGAGCTGACCTCGGCGCTGCTGATCACCGCCGCGCTGGGCGCGATGGTGCTCGCCTACGGCGGCAAGGGACGCGCCGCGCGGATCAGCCAGCGGGAACGCGTCGAAGCGCGGCTGCGCGGCGACCGGTCCTCGCCGTTGCCCGGCCCCGGCGTGTACGCCACCGCGAACTCGGTGGCGACCCCGGCGCTGCTGCCGGACGGCTCGGTGGCGCCCGAGTCGCTGTCCGAGATCCTCGACAACCTGCCGGTCGAACGGCTCACCGCCGAACGCGACGCCATCGCGGGCAAGGACGGCGGAGCCGATCCGCACGCGCTCACCGATCGGCCCCGCGACCCCGGGGAACCGGCACCCGACCTCGACGCGCCGGAGCCCGGGGCCCCGGACGACCGCGGCGAGGACGGCAGCAACGGCCGCTCCGGCTCCGGCCACGCGTCCCCCGAGGAGGTCCGGCGATGACCCCCACCTACTACCTGCTGCTGTCCGCGCTGCTGTTCAGCATCGGCGCCGTCGGCGTGCTGGTGCGGCGCAACGCCATCGTCGTGTTCATGTGCATCGAGCTGATGCTCAACGCGGTGAACCTGACGCTGGTCACCTTCGCCCGCATCGAGGGCTCGGTGCACGGGCAGGTGATGGCGTTCTTCGTGATGGTCGTCGCCGCCGCGGAAGTCGTGGTCGGCCTCGCGATCATCATGTCGATCTTCCGGACCCGCCGCTCGGCCTCGGTCGACGACGCCAACCTCCTCAAGTACTAGCGCCATGCCCGCCCCCGCGGCCGGCGCGCCGCGCACCCGAACCCCCGTTCGCACTCACAGTAGGGAGAGCCTGGCGTGACGACGACGTTCCCGGCCAGTCCCGATCTCCTCGCCGTGCAGGCCGCGCAAGGTCCCGTGCAGGGCGGCGCCTGGCTGCTCATCGCACTGCCGCTGCTCGGCGCGGCCGTGCTGCTGATCGCGGGCCGCCGCGCCGACGGGTGGGGCCACCTGCTGGGCAGCGCCACCGTGATCGCGGCGTTCGCCTACGGGGTGGCGCTGTTCACGAGCATCGCGGGCGACGCGCAACCGGTGCGCGAGCTGCACGTGTTCTCCTGGATCCCGGTCGAGGCGCTGCAGGTCGACTTCGGGCTGCGGCTGGACCCGCTGTCGATGGTGTTCGTGCTGCTGATCACCGGGGTGGGCGCGCTGATCCACCTCTACTCGATCGGCTACATGGCCCACGACCAGGAAGGCCGCACCGGCAGGCACAACACCGAGCGGCGGCGGTTCTTCGCCTACCTGAACCTGTTCGTCGCGGCCATGCTGGTGCTGGTGCTGGGCAACAGCTTCGTGACGCTGTACCTCGGCTGGGAGGGCGTCGGCCTGGCGTCCTACCTGCTGATCGGGTTCTGGCAGCAGCGGCCCTCGGCGGCCGCGGCCGCGACCAAGGCGTTCGTGATGAACCGGGTCGGCGACGTCGGGCTCGCCCTCGCGATCTTCCTGCTGTTCGCGAAGCTCGGCACCACCCAGTACACCGAGGTCTTCGCCCGCGCCGGGGAGCTGACCCCGGGCGTGCTGCTGGCGATCACGCTGCTGCTGCTGCTCGGGGCGTGCGGCAAGTCCGGCCAGGTCCCGCTGCAGGCGTGGCTGCCGGACGCGATGGAAGGCCCTACCCCGGTGTCCGCGCTGATCCACGCGGCGACCATGGTCACCGCCGGCGTCTACCTGATCGCCCGCGCCAACCCGCTGTACACGCTGTCCCCGGACGGCCGGCTGGTCGTCACCATCATCGGCGCGGTGACGCTGCTGGTCGGCTGCGTCATCGGCTGCGCCTACGACGACATCAAGAAGGTGCTGGCCTACTCCACGGTCAGCCAGATCGGCTACATGATCCTCGCCGTCGGGCTCGGGCCGGCCGGGTACGCGCTCGGCATCATGCACCTGCTCACCCACGGGTTCTTCAAGGCCGGGCTGTTCCTCGGCGCCGGGTCGGTGATGCACGCGATGCGCGACGAGGTGAACATGCGCCGGTTCGGCGGGCTCGCCAAGCACCTGCCGATCACCTTCGCCACCTTCGCGCTCGGTTACCTGGCGCTGATCGGGTTCCCGTTCCTGTCCGGCTACTACTCGAAGGACGCGATCATCGAGGCCGCGTTCGGCCAGGACGGCTGGCGGGGCTGGGTGTTCGGCGGCGCGGCGCTGCTGGGTGCCGCGCTCACCGCGTTCTACATGACGCGGCTGGTGCTGATGACCTTCTTCGGCGAGAAGCGCTGGCAGGACCTCAAGACCGCGGACGGGCAGGGCTACCACCCGCACGAATCCCCGGCGATCATGACCGGGCCGATGATCGTGTTGGCCGTCGGCTCGGTCGGGGCGGGCATGTTCCTCGCCTCCGGGGACCGGCTGGTCACCTTCCTCGCGCCGTCGCTCGGCGCGCTGGAGGAATCGCACGGCGGGGCGCTGCCGCACTCGGTGATCCCGGTGCTGACCGTGGTGCTCTCCGCGCTCGGCGCGCTCGCCGCCTGGCTGCTCGTCGGCCGGAAACCGGTGCCGGTCACCCGGCCCGAGCGGGTGTCGCCGGTGGTGCGCGCCGCGCGCGCCGACCTCGGCGGCAACGCGCTCAACGACGCCGTCGCCGTCAAACCCACCGCCGGGCTCACCCGCGGCCTGGTCGCCTTCGACCGCGCCGCCGTGGACGGAGCCGTCACCGGTCTCGCCGGTGCGCTGCAGCTCGGCTCCGGCTGGGCGCGGCGCAGGCAGAACGGGTTCGTCCGCTCCTACGCGCTGTCCATGCTCTGCGGCGGCGTGCTGCTGATCGGGGCGCTGCTGGTGGTGGGCACGCCGTGACCGACCGCACCCGAACCCAGCCGAACCTCCCGGGGGAAGAGGAGATCCGATGACCCTGCTCCTCGTGCTCGTCCTGCTGCCGCTGGCGGGCGCCGTCGCCGTCGGGCTGCTGCGCCGCAACGCGCCGGTGGCGAAGTGGACCGCGCTCGCCGTGTCGCTGGCCGAGTTCGCCGTCGCGATCGCCGCCTGGGCCGCCTACGACCCGGCCGGGCCACGGCTGCAACTGGCCAGCTCCGTCGAGTGGATCCCGGCGTTCGACATCCGGGTGTCCTTCGCCGTCGACGGCATCGCGCTCGTCATGATCGCCGTGATCGCGCTGCTGATGCCGCTGGTGCTCGGCTTCAGCTGGGGCGAGCGGCTGCCGGCGGGGCGCAGCCACGGCGGGTTCTTCTCGCTGCTGCTGGTCGAGCAGTCGCTGACGGTGGCCGTGTTCGCGGCGACCGACGTGTTCCTGTTCTACGTGCTGTTCGAGATCATGCTGATCCCGATGTACTTCCTCATCGGCGGCTACGGCGGCGAACGCGGCCGGTACGCGGCGGTGAAGTTCTTCCTGTACTCGTTCCTCGGCGGCCTGATCATGCTGGCCGCCGCGATCGGCGCCTACGCCTACGCGCTGCAGGCCACCGGCGAAGGCACCTTCGACTGGGCGCGGCTGGTGCCGATCCTGGCCGACGCGCCGATCGCCGTGCAGGTGTGGATCTTCCTGGGCTTCTTCACCGCGTTCGCGATCAAGGCACCGCTGGTGCCGCTGCACACCTGGCTGCCGGACGCCGCCGAGCAGGCCCCGATCGGCGTCGCGGTGATCGTCGTCGGCGTGCTGGACAAGGTCGGCACCTTCGGCTTCCTGCGCTACAGCCTGCCGCTCACGCCGGACGCCTCCCAGCTGCTGGCGCCGCTGGTGCTGGTGCTGGCGGTGCTCGGCGTGCTCTACGGCTCGCTGCAGGCGTTCGGGCAGACCGACCTCAAGCGGTTCATCGCCTACGTGTCCATCGCGCACTTCGGGTTCATCGCGCTCGGGATCTTCGCCTACACCTCGCAGGCCCAGGTGGGCGCGGTGTCGTACATGCTCAACCACAGCCTGGCGACCGGACTGCTGATCCTGGTCATCGGCATGATCATCGCGCGCGGCGGGTCGACCCGGATCGCCGACTACGGCGGGATGGCGAAGATCACCCCGCTGCTGGCCGGGACGTTGCTCATCGCCGGGCTCAGCACCCTGTCGCTGCCGGGCACCAACTCGTTCATCAGCGAGTTCCTGGTGCTGCTGGGCGCTTTCCCGACGCAGCCGGTGTACACGGTGCTCGCCACCATCGGCATGGTCCTCGCCGCCGTCTACGTGCTGCGGCTCTACCAGCGGATCATGCAGGGGCCGGTGCGCGGCGACGCCCTCGTCGGCACCGCGGGCGGTCCGGGCGCCGTCACCGACCCGAACCGGCCCGGCGCGCACCGGGCGCGGGTGCTGGACCTGCGCCCGCGGGAGATCGCCGTGCTGACCCCGCTGATCGTGCTGGTGCTCGCGCTCGGGGTGTATCCGAAACCGGTGCTGGACGTGATCACCCCGTCGGTCGGGGCGACCATGAGCGAGGTCGGCGTCACCGACCCCGTGACCTCGCAAGGAGGGAACTGAACAGTGGGTGCCACTCAGGTCGCGGTCCACGCGCAGCAGATTCCGATCCCGCCGATCGACTACGCCGCCATCACACCGGTGCTGGTCGTGCTCGGCGCCGCCTGCATCAGCGTGCTCGTCGAGGCGTTCGTGCCCCGCCGGTCCCGCTGGACCACCCAGGTCGCGCTGAGCCTGCTGGCCCTCGTCGCCGCCGGGATCGCCCTCGGGCTGCACGCCCGCTCCGGCGGCACCGGCGTCACCACGCTGTCCGACGCGCTGGCCGTGGACGCGCCCACGCTGTTCTTGTGGGGGACGCTGCTCGGCCTCGGCATCGCGGCGATCCTGCTCATCGCGGACCGCTCGGTGGAACCCGGTGGCGCGTTCGTCGCCGAGACCGCCGCCGAAGCCGAACAGGACCCCGGCAACCGCGGCGGGGGCACCGGGATGCGCACCGAGGTGTTCCCGCTCGCCCTGTTCTCGCTCGGCGGCATGATGGTGTTCTGCGCCGCGAACGACCTGCTCACCATGTTCATCGCGCTGGAAGTGCTGAGCCTGCCGCTGTACCTGATGTGCGGGCTCGCGAAGCGCCGCAGGCTGCTCTCGCAGGAAGCGGCGGTGAAGTACTTCCTGCTCGGCGCGTTCGCCTCCGCGTTCTTCCTGTACGGGCTGGCGCTGCTCTACGGCTACGCCGGTTCGGTGCGGCTCGCCGACATCGCCGAGGCCACCTCCACCAGCGACCGCTCCGAGACGCTGCTGTTCGCCGGGATCGGGCTGCTCGTCGTCGGTCTGCTGTTCAAGGCCTCCGTCGGCCCGTTCCACACCTGGACGCCGGACGTCTACCAGGGCGCGCCCACCGCGGTCACCGGGTTCATGGCGGCCTGCACCAAGGTCGCCGCGTTCGGCGCGATCCTGCGGGTGCTGCAGGTCGCGTTGCAGGCGTCCAGCTGGGAGTGGCGCGGCGTGATGTGGGCGGTCGCGATCGTGTCCATGGTGATCGGCGTGGTCCTCGGGCTCACCCAGAACGACATCAAGCGGATGATCGCCTACTCGTCCATCGCGCACGCGGGGTTCCTGCTCATCGGGTCGATCTCCCTCACCGAGCGCGGCCTGTCGGGCACGATGTTCTACCTGCTGGCCTACGGCTTCACCACGGTCGCCGTGTTCGGTGTGATCAGCCTCGTGCGCACCGCGGAGGGTGAGGCTACTCACCTTTCCGACTGGGCCGGGTTGGCGAAGCGTTCACCGGTGCTCGCCGCCGTGTTCACGTTCCTGCTGTTCGCCCTCGCCGGAATCCCGCTGACGAGCGGTTTCATCGGGAAGTTCGTGGTGTTCGAGGCCGCGCTGTCGGACGGGATGGCCCCGCTGGTGGTGGTGGCCCTGGTGGCCAGTGCGGTTGCGGCGTTCTTCTACCTTCGTGTCATCGTGCTGATGTACTTCAGCGAGCCGGCCGCGGACGGGCCCACCGTCAGCGTGCCGGGTGCGTTCACAACCGCGGCGATCACGTTGGGCGTGGTCGTGACGCTGTTGCTGGGCGTGCTGCCCACGGTGGCCCTGGACTGGGCCGGTGTGGGTGGTTTCGTGTCGTAGAGTGCCCGCCCGTAGGGCGACTCGGTGGGGGAGCGAAGGCGACGGTGACGTGAGCAGCCCATCTGGTGAACCGGTCAGGAACGTGGCTGGCAGTACTGCTGCGAGCGGGTTCGACATCGACGATCCGGCGCTGGCCGAGTCGATCTCCGCGGGCATGGCCCGGGTCGAAGCGCTGCTGCACGAGTCGGTGCGCAGCGAGTTCGACTTCGCGACCCGCACTTCGCTGCACCTGGTGGACGCGGGAGGAAAGCGGTTCCGGCCGCTGTTCGCGCTGCTGGCGGCGCACTTCGCGGACCCGTCGCCGGACGAGGTGATCACCTCGGCGGCGGTGGTGGAGATGGTGCACCTCGCGACGCTGTACCACGACGACGTGATGGACGAGGCCACGATGCGCCGCGGCGCGGCCAGCGCGAACGTGCGCTGGGACAACTCGGTGGCGATCCTCACCGGCGACTTCCTGATGGCGCACGCCTCCCGGATGGTCGCCGACCTCGGCGCCGACGCGGTGCGCCGGATGGCGACCACCTTCGAAGCGCTGGTCACCGGGCAGCTGCGCGAGACGATCGGCGCGGGTGAGGGCCAGGACCTGGAGGAGCACTACCTCCAGGTGATCTACGAGAAGACCGGTTCGCTGATCGCGACCTCCGGCCGGTTCGGCGCGACCGCGGCGGGTGCGACCCCGGAGCAGGTCGCGGCGCTGGAGTCGTTCGGCAAGAGCATCGGCATCGCCTTCCAGATCTCCGACGACGTGATCGACATCGCCTCGCCCGCGGCGGACTCCGGCAAGACGCCCGGGACCGACCTGCGCGAGGGCGTGCTCACGCTGCCGATGATCTACGCCAGGGACGCGGCGGACACCGATCCGCGGCTGCTGGAGCTGCTGGGCGAACCGCTGCACGCGGACGAGGACGTGGCGGAGGCGTTGAAGCTGCTGCGCGAGTCCAGCGGCTTGCGGCGGGCCCGCGCCACGCTCGACGAGTACGCGCAGGAGGCGCGGGCGGTGCTGGCGGAGCTCCCGGACTGCTCCGCGCGGACCGCGCTGGAGGCTCTGGTCCACTACGTGGTGGCACGGACCCGCTGACGGCCCGGGCGCGGCCGTCGGGGACCGCTCGGAGCTCGGCACGTCTGCGGTGTCGGACAGTGAACGCTCGGCGCGGGTGAGTCACTCCACCGGGGCTGATCTTGGTCCCGGTCGGGTGGAGTGTTGCGTCGAGGTACGGGGTGGAGCGTGCGCGGAGTAGCCTGTCCACGCTCACGGTGCCCCACGTGGCCTTTGAGGGAGGGCGTCGCCGGTGGTGTGGCTGTTTACGCAGGTGTGGTTGTGGAGTGTCGCCGCGTTCCTGCTCGGTTCTGTGATCACCTGGTTGCTGTTCGTGCTGCCGCTGCGGCGCCGGCTGCGGAAGGTGACCTCCGAGTTCACCGAGTACGTGGAGCACCAGGACGCGCGCCACGACCGGCAGATCTGGCGCAGCCACCAGCCCTCGCCCCCGCTGGGCGTGGAGCGCACCGCGGTGCAGCCGCGCTGGGAGCAGGACGCCGGGCAGCTCGCCGAGCCGGACGAGGACGACGAGCCGCGCACCGCGCGGTTGCCGGAGCCGGAGCGGCCCACGGCGCCGGCCGCGCAGACCTCGGCTGCTCGCACCCCGGCAGCTCAGCCCGCGGCTGAACCCGCGCCCACCGCCACCACCGACGCGCGCGCCGAGGTCTCGGTGCGCGGCGGTTCCCAGGTCGCCGACCTGGTGGTGGACGACGGCGCCACCTGCGCGCACGAGCCCGCCGAGCCGCCCGCCCGCACCCCCGGCGATCCGTCCCTCCCGGTCCGGAACCCGGGCGCCTGGAAGGACGACAGCCCCTACGCGGGCCGGTCCAGCGGTGGCTGGTGGCCCAGCCGCGTCCGCGAGGACGAGGACAGCGGTCCGCGGCCGGAAACGGCCCAGCGTCCCGAGCAGTCCCCACGTCCTGAGCAGGATCAGCGCCCCGAGCAGCCCCAGCGCTCCGACGCCGCGCAGTCGAGCCGCCAGCCCGCCGGAGCGCCGTGGACCATCCCGAACGACCAGGACGGCGGCGAGGACGCCGAACGCCCCACCTCCGCGGACATCGGCCAAGCGCTCGGGCGCGGCGCGAACACCGACCCGGTGGCCGACCGGCCCGCCGAATCGGCCAGCACCTGGTTCCAGAAGAACGCCGCCGCCGACGAGTCCGAGATCGCCCGCCCCGCCCGGTCGGCCGCGCCGACCGGCGACGGGACCGAGATCTTCACCCGGCCCGAGACCCCGCTGCGCCCGGGCCCGCCCGGGCTCTCCGGCGCCGCCGAGCTGTCCGCCGCGCTGGGCCTGTCGGATCTGTCGGATGCGCCGCGGCCCGCCTCGGAGGCCCCGCGCGACGCCGAACCGGCCCGCGAACCGGAAGCCGAACCGACCTGGACCGAACCGGCCCGGGCCGGGGACGATCACGGCTTCGCGGGGAACCTGCGCGCGCTGGTGGAGAGCCGGGCGCACGAGTTCACCGACCAGGCCGCGCCCGAGCAGGACTCGGACGTCCCGGTGATCGCCGAGTCCGAGCAGACCCCGCTGCCGCGCCGCACTCCCGGCGCCGGCCCGCGCCCCGGCATGCAGCAGCGCCCCGGCCGGTCGCAGGCGGCCTGGCACGCCGATCCGCAGGCGCAGGCGAACCGCAGGCGCGAGTCGCTGGCCGCGCCGCAGGAGCCGTCGCAGCAGGACGGCCACATGGTCAAGGGCGATTTCGCTTCGCGCCGCTACCACGCCCCGGACTCGCCGCACTACGACCGCGTCGTCGCCGAGGTGTGGTTCCGGACGGAGGCCGACGCGGAGGAAGCGGGCTTCCAGCACTGGAACTCCGGCTCCTGACGTGACCCGAAGCCGCCTCCGCCACGTCGCGGGGGCGGCTTCGTCGTGCGCGCCTCAGGGCTGCGGCGGGCGCTCCAGCAGCCGGGACAGCACGACCGTGGACACGGTCCGGCTGATGAACTCGACGCCGCGCAGCCGTTCCAGCGCCGTCTCCAGGTGGTGGATGTCGGCGGCCCGCAGGTGCACGATCGCGTCCGCGGGCCCGGACACCGTGTAGGCGGCGACGACTTCGGGCAGCGGTTCGAGCCCGCTGCGGATGCGGTGGGTCGGCACGTTCCCGTGGCAGTGCACTTCGACGAAGGCCTCGGTCCCCCAGCCCAGCGCCTCGGGGTCCACGACTGCGGTGAAGCCGCGCAGCACGCCCTGGTCCAGCAGCTTGTCCACCCGCCGCTTCACCGCGGGCGCGGACAGACCCACCACGGCGCCGATCTCGGCGTAGCTCGCGCGGGCGTCCGTCACCAGCTGCGAAACGATTCGCTGATCCAAGGTGTCCATGCGCAACATACTGCCGCATTTCGCGCAATGGAGCGTTGTTGAAGGTCGCCGGAGGCGGGATTAGATTTCGTATCATGACGACCGCCCTTGTGGATCCGCGCGCCGAGACCCGGACCGGATCCCGCACGCCGACGCCGCGCGACTACGTGATGTGCCCGCCGGAGCACTTCGCCGTGGAGTACGTGATCAACCCGTGGATGGACCCGGACCGCCCGGTGGACGTCGAGCTCGCGCTGCGCCAGTGGGAGGAGCTGAAGCGCACCTACGAGCGGCTGGGCCACTCGGTGTCGGTGGTGCCCGCGCAGCCGGGGCTGCCGGACATGGTGTTCGCGGCGAACTCGGGCACGGTCATCGGCGGCCGGGTGCTGGGATCCCGGTTCCGCGCCGAGCAGCGCGCCGCGGAGGCCGAGCACTTCCGCCGCTGGTTCGCCGGGAACGGGTACCGCGAGATCGTGATGCCGTCGCGGATCAACGAGGCGGAGGGCGACTTCGCGTGGACCGGCGGCCTGCTGCTGGCGGGCACCGGCTTCCGCACCGACCCGGAGGCGCACGCGGAGGCGCAGGAGGCGCTGGGCGTGCCGGTGGTGTCGTTGCGCCTGGTCGACGCCCGCTTCTACCACCTGGACACGGCGCTGTTCGTGCTCTCGCAGGGTGAGCACCCGCAGATCGCCTACTACCCGGAGGCGTTCTCGGCGGGTTCGCGGCGGGTGCTGGAGCGGCTGTTCCCGGACGCGGTGGTCGCGGACGCCGCCGACGCGGAGTGCCTGGGGCTGAACGGCGTGTCCGACGGGCGGCACGTGGTGCTGCCGCTGGAGGCGACGGGCTTGGCCGCGAAGCTGCGCGACCGCGGTTACGAGCCGATCCACGTGGACGTCTCGGAGCTGCGCAAGTCCGGTGGCGGACCGAAGTGCTGCACGATGGAGCTGCACGGCTGACCGGCCGCGCGGACGGGGGCGCCGACGGTTCCCCGCAACCGCCGGCGCGGAACGATCACTGCTCCAGCACTGCCTGCACGCCGAGTTCGATCTCGATGGTCGGACCGACGACGGCGATGCCCTTGGCGAGGGTGGCCTGCCAGTTCACCGCGTAGTCCTCGCGGCGCAGCGTGGTGGTGGCGCGGCAGGCGGCCCGCCGGTCGCTCTCGAACCCGGGGCCCTGCCAGGTCCGCTGCCCGAGGTAGGCGGTGTCGAGCTGCACGTTGCTGCTGGTGCCGCGGAGCGTGAACGCGCCGTCGATGAGCCAGCGGTCGCCGCGGACCTGGTGGAACTTGGTGCTGCTGAAGTACAGCTTCGGGTAGTTCTCCACGTCGAGGAAGTCCGCGGACTTCAGGTGGGTGTCCCGCATGTTGACGCCGGTGTCGATGCTGTCCGCGTCGATGACGACGTCGATCCGGGAGTCCTCGAAGCGCCGCGCGACCTGGATCTGGCCTTCGAAGGAGTTGAACCGGCCGCGGATCTTCGACATGCCGACGTGCTGCGCGACGAAGTGGATCTCGGTGTGGGTGGGGTCGAAGGTCCAGGTGCCGGGCTGCGGCAGCGCCAGCGAGTTGTCCGACTCCAGCCGCACGCCGCCGAGCGAGGTGTGCTGGTTGACGCGGACCTCGATGCGAGCGCTCTTGCGCTTGAAGCCACCCGCGTTGATCGAGATCTTGTGCATGCCCGGTTGCACCGTTGCGAGGAACGAGCCGTAGCTGTCCGTGTCGGCCTGTGCGATCTGCTGGTTCAGCCGGTCGGTGATGGTGACCGTGGCACCCGGCAGCAGCTTGCCCATCTCGTCGTGCACCTGGCAGCTGATGACGCCGCCATCGAGGGGGGTTTCCGGCAGGTAGCCGGCGTTCCCGGCGCCGGGCCGTGGTGCGGCGCCGGTGTTCCCGCGGCGCCTGCGCAGTTTGGCGAACATCTTGGATCCTTTCCGCTCTCCCGCCACCCCCTGTGCGGGAAAGTCGTTCTTTCGGTGGCGCGGGTCATGCTAGGCCGAAACGATCTCGGCGTCCCGGTCCCGTGCACACTGATCCAAACTGTGCAGGTCATCGTTGCACAACGGTCGAACCGGTCTGGACCTCTCGGGTGGTGCGCGGCACTCCGCGGCAGCGGAACTTCACCCGCGCGCCGCGCGTTTTCCCAGTGGATCCCGACCGGGACGGCGCAACGATTCCGCAGGTCGGGGGCGATCCCAGGAAGGTCCGGAGGCGAACGAGCGGTGAGCGGCGACAGGCACGGAGGGCACAGCGCGGTGGGTGGGCACTTCAACGGACTCAAGACCGCGCTGCTGCTGGGCGGGATGAGCGCCCTGGTCCTTCTGGTGGGCTCCTTGTTCGGCCGGCTGGGCCTGGTCGTGGCGCTGGTCGTGGCGCTCGGCATGAACGGCTACGCCTATTTCAATTCGGCAAAGCTGGCGTTGCGTTCCATGCACGCACGACCCGTCTCGGAGGCGGAGCAGCCCGCGATGTACCGCATCGTGCGGGAGCTGGCGACCTCCGCGCGGCAGCCGATGCCCGCGCTCTACATCAGCCCCACCCGGGCGCCGAACGCGTTCGCCACCGGCCGCAACCCGCGCAACGCCGCGGTCTGCTGCACGACCGGCATCCTCGAACTGCTCGACGAGCGCGAGCTGCGCGCCGTGCTCGGGCACGAGCTGTCCCACGTGTACAACCGGGACATCCTGATCTCCAGCGTGGCCGGGGCGTTGGCCAGCGTGGTCACCTTCCTGGCGAACTTCGGCATGCTGTTCGGCATGTTCGGCGGGCGCGACGAGGACCGGCCGAGCCCGGTCGCGATGCTGCTGATCGCGCTGCTGGGGCCGGTCGCGGCCGCGGTGGTGCAGATGGCGGTGAGCCGGTCCCGCGAGTACCAGGCCGATGCCTCCGGCGCGGAGCTCACCGGCGACCCGCTGGCGCTCGCCTCCGCGCTGCGCAAGCTGGAGCGCGGCACCCAGCAGGCGCCGCTCGCCCCCGAACCGCAGCTGGTCTCGCAGTCCCACCTGATGATCGCGAACCCGTTCCGGCCGGGGGAGCGGATGGCCCGCCTGTTCTCCACCCACCCGCCGATCAGCGATCGGGTGCAGCGGCTCGAAGGGATGGCCGGCCGCAGGCTGCTGCCCTGACGCGTCAGGTCCCGGCGCCCGCCGAGCGGGCGACCTCCATGACGTACTCGCCGTAGGCGGACTTCGCGAGTTTGCTGCCGAGCGCATGGCACTGGTCGGCGGAGATGAACCCCATCCGCAGCGCGATCTCCTCCAGGCAGGCGATCCGGACGCCCTGCCGGTGCTCCAGCACCTGCACGAACTGCCCGGCCTCCAGCAGCGAGTCGTGCGTGCCCGTGTCCAGCCACGCGTAGCCGCGCCCCAGCTCGGTGAGGTGGGCGCGACCCTGCCGCAGGTAGGCCATGTTGACGTCGGTGATCTCCAGCTCGCCGCGGGGTGAGGGCGCCAGGCCGCGGGCGATCTCCACCACGTCGTTGTCGTAGAAGTACAGGCCGGTGATGGCCTTGTTCGACCGCGGCCGCTCCGGCTTCTCCACGATGGAGACGAGCTTGCCGTCCGCGTCGACCTCGCCCACCCCGTAGCGGTGCGGGTCGCGGACCGGGTAGCCGAACAGCGTGCAGCCGTGCAGGTCCCGGGTGGACTGCTGCAGCACTCGCGAGAAGCCCTGGCCGTAGAAGATGTTGTCCCCCAGCACCAGCGCCACCGGGTCGCCGCCGATGAAGTCGGCGCCGATCACGAACGCCTCGGCGAGCCCGTTCGGCTGCGGTTGCTCCGCGTACTCGATGTTCAACCCGAGCTGCGAGCCGTCCCCGAGCAGGCGCTGGAACAGCGGCAGGTCCACCGGGGTGGAGATCAGCAGCACGTCCCGGATCCCGGCGAGCATCAGCACCGACAGCGGGTAGTACACCATCGGCTTGTCGTAGACGGGGAGCAGCTGCTTGGACACGCCCTGCGTCAGCGGGTGCAGCCGGGTGCCGCTGCCTCCTGCGAGCACGATTCCTCTCACCCGGCATCCCTCCAGAGCCCGTGGGTCGGTCCCCACGGTAGTCGACCGGATTCGGGGATCCGTGCGGTTTCCCGGCGGCAGTGGGCCGCCGCACTGCCGCATCGCGCTGGGCGGGCCAGGTGATGGGCCTCCTGGGCCGCCGGGCGCTGAACCTTCCTGGATCGTCTTCTCCGCGGCCCCGATGCCCGCGTCGCCCCCGTTCGGGCGACTGCGGCGATCGTGGGCGGTGCTGCGGGTGCGTTCCGACATCCCGGACCGGGTGCTGCCTCCCCGTGATGGCACCCGGCCCGGCCGCGCCGGTCCGCGTCGGGGCGTCCGACGATCAGCGGAAGTTCTCGAACTGCAGCGCCACGTCGAAGTCGGTGGCCTTCAGCAGCTGGATGACGTTCTGCAGGTCGTCCTTCTTCTTGCCGGAGATCCGCAGCTGGTCGCCCTGAATCTGCGCCTGCACGCCCTTCGGGCCCTCGTCGCGGATCTTCTTCGAGATCTTCTTCGCGACGTCCTGCTCGATGCCCTGCACCACCTTGCCGCTGACCCGGTAGATCTGCCCCGAGCTGGCGGGCTCACCCACGTCGAAGGCCTTCAGCGAGATGCCCCGCTTGATCAACTTCTCCTTGAAGACCTCGACCGCGGCCCGGCACCGCTCCTCGGTCTCGGACTCCAGCACGATCCCCTCCTGGCCGGACCACTGGATCTTCGTGCCGGTGCCGCGGAAGTCGAACCGGTTGGCGAGCTCCTTCGCCGCCTGGTTCAGCGCGTTGTCCACTTCCTGCCGGTCCACCTTGCTCACCACGTCGAACGACGGGTCTGCCACCTCGCGCACCTCCTGTTGAAACGGGCCCTGTCGCCCGGACACGCTACCGGCCCCACCCCCTCGGGAAGCGGTCGCCGCGAGTCTGTATCCTTGTTCCCGCAAGCCAGCGCGAGCCGGCTAGCGACGCCAGGTTGCCCGAGCGGCCAAAGGGAGCTGACTGTAAATCAGCCGCGCAAGCTTCGGAGGTTCGAATCCTCCACCTGGCACACCAGCCGAAACGGCCCGGTGACCTGCAAGAACAGGGTCACCGGGCCGTTTGCTGTTGTACGGCTGTGTACGGCCGCTACCGGCTCTGTACGGCTAGTTCTGGCCAATCCCTGGCCACGGCCCGAGGGCCGCGCCGACCCGATCACGGGCGGCCTGCTCGCCCCCGTCGAGGCACTTCGCGTACACCCGCAGGACAGCAGCGTTCGAGCCTGCACCGGATTCGCCACCGACTGCGAATCGACCTGGCGGAGACGCGCGGTAGGCCGCTTCCCCTTGACCGCTTCCAACGGGTTGTCCGTCAGAGCCGTCTTTGCCCAGACCGTGCCCGAACTTCCCGAACCACCACCGAGACAGCCGTGTTTTCCGTAGGATCATCTCCGCATTGACCTTGATCCGGTGGGCGGACCTGCACAGATCATCAAAGTTCAGCTGGGGGATGACATGACTGGAACAACGGGCAAGAGGGCCCGGATGGCGATCCTGACTTGCGCGGTGGCCGGGACGGTCGGCCTGATCGGGTCGACAGCGCAAGCCGCTGCGCCCGAAGAGGCAACGGCTCCCGCGTCACAGGCGCACGCGTACGGTGGCTGGTACGTGGCGGTCGATGACAATGTGAACGTCCGCAGTGCTCCCAGCCTCGGCGCTCCGGTGACCGGCAAGCTGAACAGGGGAGACCGGGTTGTGATGCCGCAGCAGGGCGTGCACGGCGATACCTTCGGCCCAGTCTGCGGGCATGCCGTACCCAACAATGTCTGGTGGCCGATCGAATATTTCGGCGGGATCCACTACGTGGCGGCTCCCTGCCTGACACAGGGCGAGTGAGTTCACGCGGTCACCTCTGAGTGGCGACATGAAATGGGATCGGTCTTCGCGTGGACGCATGATGGAGCACCCGGTCAATCAATGGTCACATTGACCCGCGCCACAAAGTCTCCGCACGTCAGAGCTTTACAGGCGCCACTCTGCAAATCGGCCGCGCAAGCTTCGGAGGTTCGAATCCTCCACCTGGCACACCAGCCACAACGGCCCGGTGACCTGCAAGAACAGGGTTACCGGGCCGTTCTGCGTTGTCCGGTCGCCTGACGACGACCCCGCGTCGGCTGGGTTTGGGCGTTCTCTGGCAGTCGAGCCGCTCCGAAACCGTCACGTGCGGCTTGTCCGTCGCGGCTGAGGCACTTCGCGTCCGCCCGTAGGGCGTGAAACTCCGTACCGGCTCAGGTCGTGATCCGACAGGGCTCCGTGGGGAGTGGAGTCAAGTGGAATCGTGACGTGCGGGGGTGTTCCACCTCCGAAGGGAGATGTCAGACGGGCGCCTTCCTGCCGCTCATCGCAGGATGCCGACGACGGCCCAGGTGTTGGCGACGGGTGATGCCGGGTCGGGTTCGGAGTCCGGCCGCCAGTTCGTGACGAGCGTGGCGCCCGGTTCCAGGACCTCGTATCCCCCCAGCAGCCCGGGGGCTTCCGCGATGGGGCGCGGGAAAACCGGGGTGGAGGTGCGCTGGTAGATCGCCAATCCTTCGTCCACAGTGGACCGAGCGAGGCTTTCGGCGGTGGTGTGCGAGATGGCCAGGAAGCTGCCGGGGACGCAGGCGTCGCGGTAGGTGGCGAGGATTCCCGCCGGGTCCTGGTCGTCGCGCACGAAGTGCAGCACGCTGATCGCGAGGACCGCGACCGGCTTGCTGAAGTCCAGCAGGTTCGCCACGCCGGGCGCGGACAGCACTTTCTCGGGTTCGGTCAGGTCGGCCTGGGTGACGGACACCCGTTCGTCGCCGCGCAGCAACCGGCGGCTGTGCGCCACCGCGATCGGTTCCCGGTCCACGTAGGCGATGCGGGCTTCCGGGTCGATCTGGTGGGCGATCTCGTGCACGTTGCCGACGGTGGGCACGCCGGAACCCAGGTCGAGGAACTGGTTCACCCCGGCGTCCAGGCACATCCGCACGGCGCGGCCGAGGAAGGCGCGGTTCGCGCGCGCGGTGGAGGCCACGCTCGGCAGCACCGCGATCTGCTCGTCGGCCGTGGCGCGGTCCACCGCGAAGTTCGCCGAGCCGCCCAGGTAGTAGTCGTACATCCGGGCCGCGTTCGGACCGCTCGTGTCCGGGCTACCGGTGATGCCGGACAGGTCGGGCGCGGACTGCCGTTCCGGGTGCACCGGAACCTCCTCTGCTGAGACGGTGAGCAACGGGAAGTATGCGCGGTCGGCCGGTGCGAACGACAGAGCGAATCTCTGGCGGCGGACGTCGAACTGCTGCGCCGCCACCTCGGTGTCGACCGGTGGATGGTCTTCGGCGGGGCGTGGGGTTCCACGCTGGGGCTCGCGTACGCGGAACTGCACCCGGAGCGGGTCACCGAACTCGTGCTGTTCAGCGTCGGCACTACCACGCACCGCGAAGTCGAGTGGATCACGCAGGACATGCGGCGCGTGTTCCCCGAGCAGTGGGAGCGGTTCCGCGCCGGCGTCCCCGCGGCCGACCGGGACGGCAGGCTCGTCGACGCCTACAGCCGGTCGCTGCACGACCCGGACCCCACCGTGCGGGCGAGGGCCGCGCTGGACTGGTGCCGCTGGGAGGAAGCGCACGTGGCGGTGGGCCACGCCCGCCCCGATCCTCGCTACGCCGACCCGGAGTTCCGGCTCGCGTTCGCGCGGCTGGTCACGCACTACTGGCGGCACGACGCGTGGTTCGCGGACGGTGAACTGCTGCGGAACGCGGTGCGGCTCAACAGGATCCCGGGGGCGCTGGTGCACGGCCGGAGCGACGTGAGCACGCCGCCGGACACCGCGTGACACCTGGCGCAGGTGCGGACCGACGCGGAACTGCGCCTGGTCGACGACCAGGGGCACGGCGGGCGCGCTGCCGTGGCGGACGTGCTGGTCGAGGTGACGGGCCGCTTCGCCGGGCGCTGATCCGGTCAGCCGCTGCTGGACGAGTGGGCCGACGACCAGGCGTCGCGCGCGGCGCGCTGCGTCCGCGTCACCTCCGCGAACGTCCCGCCTTCCTCGTGCTCGGCGAGCGCTTCGGCGATCCCGGTGAGCACGTCCGAGGTCTCCGCCGCCGCGCGGGCGAACGACGCGTGCAGCGGTTCCGGCACCGAGCTCGTCGGGCCCTCGTCGGGCCCCGCGTCCCGGTCGATCGCGACCGCGGCGTCCCAGGACGCGCTGACCTGGGCGAACGCGTCCAGCAGGTTGCGCCAGGCGGTGATCTGCTCGGTGGTCGGTTCCGGTGCGTTCATGGGTCTCCTTCCGCCGGTCTCCGCCGGAGGGTGCCCACCCCGGGACGCGATCACGCGTGGTGGTCGAGCTCGTCCCGCGGCACCGGACCGGCGCGCCGGGGCTCTGATTCGGAGTGGTCGTGCGCGGTGCCCCCGCGCCGCTCGCGGTCCCACCCCGGTAGTCGCGGCCCACCGTTCGAGCTGGTCGGTGGCCTGACTTCGATGCACCGCGCGACGCACGACCTCGACCGGTACGAGCCGTACCGCATCTCGCTGGCGATCAAGGCGAACCGGCTGGTGTTCGTCCCCGGTCAAGCGGGGATCGACGAGCACAGGCCGCACCGTCGGCGCGGGAGACCGGGCCCGCGCCGCCCGGGAGGGGCGATCGGTCCGGACCCGATCGGTCGATGCGCTGCTCAGGCCGCTCGCTGGCATCGAGGACGTCGAACTCGCCTGAGCGGCCGGGGCGCGGTCAGGTGTGGAAGACGAGTTCGTCCGCCTGCGCCAGCCCGTCCTCCAGGGCGGTGCGGTCCGCCGCGGCGAGGGTGTCGGGAAACCCGGGTCCGGCCGCCTTCACCAGCACCAGGAGCTTCTTGCCGATGCCGCGCGCCTGGGTGGTTCGGAGCAGCGGGGCGCTCAGCGCGCTCCGGGAATCGGTGATCAGCCGCCGGTAGCGGTGGTTGAGCTCGGCGTGCTCGTCGAGGACGGCCAGCGCCGCCGCGAGGCGGGACAGCTCGGGGGAGGGGACCAGCTCTTCCGACACGCACCGCAGGTTAGAGGTCGCGGTCGAGCCCGCCCTGCGCGGTGCCTACCTCGCATCACCCGAACGGAGGGCGGTCGAGGGCGTCGGAGCACCGCACTCCCGAACGACTATGGGGATGTGAAGCGACCGCAGGTGCAACCGGACCCGGCGGCGGCGTTGCTCGAGATGTACGACGAGGCGCTGCCGCACGTGTACGGCTACCTGCTCGGTCGTTCCGGGGATCACGCGTTGAGCGAGGACCTGACCGCGGACACGTTCCTCGCGGCGGTGCAGGCCGCCCGGAAACGGTCGGGGAGTCCCCCCACGGTGGCGTGGCTGGTCGGCATCGCCCGGCACAAGCTCGCCGACCACTGGCGCGCGATCGGCCGGGAACGACGCGGGCTGGAACGGCTGGAACAGCAGGAACCACGGGACGACGAGGACCTGTGGGACGTCCGGTTGGACGTGTTGCGGGCACGGGAGGTGCTGGCGAGGTTGGGCGAGCACCATCGCGCGGCGTTGACGCTGCGCTACCTCGACGGGCTGCCCGTGCCCGAGGTCGCCGAGCACCTCGACCGGACCGTGCACGCCACCGAGGCGCTGCTGGTCCGGGCCAGAGCGGCATTCCGCCGCGAGTACGAAGCAACCAGCGACGCATCGGGCACCGGAGGAGGGCGACGGCGATGACCGACCCGTTCGACGCTCTTCGCGAGCCGATCGTGCCCGCCGAGCCGTCTCCGCAGTTCGCCGGACGACTGCGGGACCGGCTGGAGCGCGCGCTGCTCGACGACCGAGGAGTGACCATGACCGACACCGAATCCACCCGCACCGGCGCCGCCCGCGAGCAGCGGGTGGACCTGTCCGACCGGGTGGCCATGACGTTGACGCCGTACCTCGCCGTGTCGGACGCGCAGCGGGCGATCGACTGGTACGGCGCGGTGCTGGGTGCCCGGCTGCGCGCCGAGCCGTACGCGATGGCCGACGGCAGGCTCGGGCACGTGGAGCTCGACGTCGGTGGCAGCGCGCTGTTCCTGGCCGACGAGTTCCCCGAGATCGACATGCTCGCGCCGGTGCACCGCGGCGGCGCCAGCACGACCCTGCACGTCGAGGTTCCCGACGTGGACGCCGTCGTGCAGCGCGCGCGGGAGCACGGCGCGACCGTGGTGGGCGACGTCGAGGAGCACCCCTACGGCCGCTCCGGCCGGTTCGACGACCCGTTCGGCCACCGGTGGATGATCATGACCCCACCCGGGCGGGCCGAGGTGAGCTCCGAACCGGCGGCGCCGCGGCCACCGCGGCACGGGGACATCGACTACATCACCATCGCCACGCCGGACACCGCGCTCGCGAAGGAGTTCTACGGCGCCGTCCTCGGCTGGCGGTTCGGTCCCGGCAACGTCGAGGACGGCTGGCAGATCGAGGACGTGCAGCCGATGGCGGGGATGCACGGCAGCGACACCGGCGAGGTGACGCTGTGCTTCCGCGCGGACGACCTGGACGCCACGCTCGCCGAGGTGCGGGCGCACGGCGGGAACGCGGAGGAGCCCGCGGACATGCCCTACGGACGGCTCGCGACCTGCACCGACAACCAGGGGCGGACGTTCTACCTGCTGGGGGCCGCCGAGTGATCCGCAGGAACCGAACATCCGAATCCGACTTCCCGCGGCCGGCCACCCGGACCTGAGATCTCAGGGCCGAGCGCGCCCGATAGCCGGGCACGCAGGTCTCTCCACCCAGATCCGAAAAGCCGGCCCCGGGGAATCGGCCCGGAGGCCACAGGCCCGAGGGGCCGAGCCGAACCAGCGGGCCGACAGCGGGCCCCGCACCACCGCCACGAGCAGTCCGACGGGACTCGCCACCCGACCTGGCGAGGCGAGGAACCGACGACAGGAGGGGTTCAGCCGTGAGAGCGATCACCAGCCGCACGCCAGCCGCTCCACCGCGACACCCGCACGACGATCAACGTCAGGTGCGGTGGTCGCTGCCGGTACTGCTCGTACTTCGCCGCGAGCGCCGCCACCAGGTGCGGGTGCTGTTCCGCCTCGGCGAGTTCGGCGAGCCCGTCGGCCCGTGCCCACCACAGCCGCTCCCAGTCCTCGGCGTAGTGGTCCACCAGCAGGGCGACCTGCGGATTCCGCTCGATGTTGCGCAGGCGCCGCAGGGAGGTCGTCGACTTCGGCTTGTGGTCGACGGCGGTGACCAGCAGGTCGCCGTCGACCGCGAACGTGACCGGGACGAGGTGCGGCAGGCCCGCCGGGTCGGCGGTCGCCAGCCGGGCCACCCGGGACTCCCGGAACCAGTGGCGAGCCTGCTCGTGGCCGATGCGCATCGTGGAGCCCACTCCGTACCTTCGTGGTGTGCGAGCAGTTTCCGAACCAGGATCCGACACCGCGGTCGGTCCCAGCTACGCGGAGCACCGGCACTGGCTCCGCTACCAGGAGTTCTTCCCCAGCGGGCTCAGCCTGGAACCCGAGCCGGACGCGGAACCGCGCGGCTCGGCGAGCCGACGCCTGGCCGGCCGGGGCCTGCCGGCCGAGGCACTGCCGAACACGGCGGTGCAGCCCGAGGCACCGGCCCCGGGCATGCCGGTCGAGGAGTGGTGGTCCTGGCGCGGCAGACGCGTGCACCTGGACCGGATCGCGCGCCTGGACGCGCCGGCGAAGGTCATCGCGCTGCACGGGATCGGCGGCTACGGGCGGATGCTCACGCCCTACGGGCGGCTGCCCGCGCTCGCCGACCTGGAGTTCCTCGCGCCCGACCTGCCGGGGTTCGGCCTGACCTCCAGCGGACTGCGCAACGTCACCTACGCCGGTTGGCTGCGGTGCGTCACCGACCTGGTCGCGGCCGAGCGGCGAACGGACCAGCGGCCCGTGGTCCTGATGGGTGTGGGATCGGCTGGGCGGTTGGCCTACGACGTGGCGGCGCGCGCGGGAGCCGGTGGTTCGGTCGCCGGAGTGCTGGTGACGGGGCTCGCGGATCCGCGTCGCGACGAGGTGCGCCGCATGCTGGCGACCACGCCCGAGGTGGGCCGGTGGTCCGGACTCCTCGGGCTGCTGCCCGGTTCGGTGCCGATGCCGCTGCCTCCGGCGTGGGCTCCGGTGCGGTGGCTGGTGAACATCGCCGCGATGTCGAACCACGCCCAGTTCGCGCACGCCATCTGGGCCGACCCGCTCGCGGGCGGGAACTGGATGTCGCTGGGCTTCCTGCGCAGCTACCTCGTCGCCGCGCCCGCGGTGGAGCCGGAGGACTACGCGGGTCCGCCGGTGCTGCTGGCGCACCCGGCCGAAGACCGGTGGAGCCCGCCGCGGTTGTCCCAGGAGTTCTTCGACCGGCTCGGCGCGCGGGGGCGGTTCGCCGAGCTGAACGGGGCGGGACACCTGCCGACCGAGGAATCGGGGCTGGCTGATCTCGATCGAGCGGTCCGTGATTACGTAGACGAACTAGGCTTGACCTGACCGTTGCTCCGATTGACGGAACTGCGGTCACTCGCCGTGTTTCGTGGATACTCTCCGCATGGTCACTGATCGGTTGCTGCGGCCTTTTTCACATCGCCCGCTGCCGGGTCGTCGGGACGTGGCGGCACCGCAGCGGCCAGGATGGTACTGGTCGAAGCCGCTGGTCAGTTCGATGTCTGCGCAGGTGGTCCGAGCGCGCACCGCGCGCCGGTCGCCCGGAAAACGGATCTTGACGGCGCTCGGCGGGCCGCTCGGCCCTGGCCAACCGTGCCCGTCGTGAGTCACGATCGGCTCGGCAATCCGGTGCGACATTCGTGTCGCCGGGCAGGAGGAGGGTGGATGATCGAGAGTCACCACACCCTCGATCCGGAGGCGACGCTGGACACCCCGCGTCCGCCGGTGCGGGCCGAGGTCGATCCGGCGCGTCGGCGGGTGTTCACCGCGTTCTCCGCGGTCACGCTCCTGGTCGGACTGCTCGTCTCCGGTCTGACGTCCTCCGCGCTGGAGTTCCGCTACGACGCCAGCCTGCTCTACATCGGGCCGCTGCTGGCCATCGGCTTCCTCGTCGCCGAGCAGCTCACCATCGACGTCGACGTCAAGCGCGTCGGCTGGACCATCTCCTTCACCGAGATCCCGCTGATCCTCGGCCTGCTGACCGCGCCGTTCGAAGTGGTGCTGGCGGCCAACCTGCTCGCGGGGCTCGGCGCCCAGGTCGGGCGGCGCGCCGCCACCCACGTCGTCTACAACGCGGGCGTGCTGTGCCTGGAGATCGCGGTCCCCTTCGCGGTCGCCACGGCCGTGCAGCGCTCCCTGCCGGAGACCGCCCCGGACTGGTTCGGCCCGGTCGTCGGCACCCTCACCTCTCCGCTGATCAGCTGCGCCTTCGCGCTCGCCGCGCTGCACGTGCTCGGCGGGGCGATGCGGGTCAGCGCCGCCGGGCGGTTGTCCGTGCGCACCCTCGCGGTCGGCCTGCTCAACACCTCGGTCGGACTGATCGGTTACGAGGTCGCCAAGAGCACCCGCTGGGGTTGGCTGCTGGTGGCGCTGGTCGCGGTCGCCGTCGTCGGGCTCTACCGCGCCTACTCCGGGCTGCTGCGCGAGCAGCGCGACCTGGAGGCGCTGAGCGACGTGAGCCTCAGCGTCGCCAGATCCGGCCAGGCCGCCGTGCGCAACCCCTCCGAACCGGAGGACGACACCACCTCCGTCACCGAGTGGGAACCGGTCGCGGAACGCATCCGCGAACAGCTCAACGCCACCCGCGTGGTGCTGCGACTGCGGCTGGACCCGCGCGGCGAGGTGAGCACCCTCGTCGCGGGCGAACCGCTCCCCGAAGCCGCCCGGATCGCGGGGCCGCACGCGCTGCGCGACGACCCGCTGCTGCAGCTGCCGGGCAGCCACGTGCGGTCCTTCCGCACCCTCGAAGCGCCCGACGAAGTGCGCCGCGCGCTGCGGATGCGCGGCGCTTACGAATCGCTGGTGGTGCCGCTGCGCGGCGCGAACCAGCTGCTCGGCGCGGTGGAGGCGCACGACCGGGTCAGCCGGTGGCGCGGGTTCGGCCGCGCCGACGTGCGGTTGCTGCACACCCTCGCCAGCCACCTGGCGACCGCGATGGACAACCGGCGGCTGCTGGCGCGGTTGCGCCACGACGCCTACCACGACCTGCTCACCGGGCTGCTGAACCGCGCGGGCTTCCGCGAGATGGCGGCAGAAGAGCTGCGCGCCGGGCGGACCGCGGTGGTGCTGCGGGTGGACCTGGACCTGCTGACCACGGTCAGCGAAGCGCTCGGCTACACCTGGGGCGACCGGATCGTGGTCGCCGCCGGGCAGCGGATGCTCGGCGAGCTCGGGCCGGAGGTGCCGCTGGCCCGGTTGGAGGCCAACTCGTTCTCGGTGCTGCTCATCGACCACACCGAGGAGCAGGCGCACGCGGTCGGTACCCGGCTCTGCGAGGTCATCGGGGAGTCGTACCCGCTGGACCGGCTCGTCGTGGAGGCGGGTGGCGTCGCGGGCTTCTCCTCCTCGGCTCCGGCCGACGCGGAGGCCGAGAACGACATCGACACGCTGCTGCAGCACGCCGACGTGGCGGTGCGCGCGGCGCGCAACGCCAAGGACGTGGTCCGCGGCTACGCCCCGGCCATGGGCCAGGTGTTCCTGCGCCGCTTCCAGCTGGTCACCCAGTTCCGGCAGGCGCTGGACACCGGCCAGGTCGAAGTGCACTACCAGCCGAAGGTCGCGCTGCCCGGCAGGCAGGTCGTCGGCGCCGAAGCGCTGGTGCGCTGGTGGCACCCGGAGTACGGCCGGCTCGACCCGGACGAGTTCGTGCCGGTGGTCGAGGCCACCGGGTTGGTCGACGCGCTGACGTCCTTCGTGATGGAACGCGCGCTGATCAAGGTGCGGGAGTGGATGGACCGGGACCTGCGGATGTCGGTCGCGGTGAACCTGTCCGTGCGCAACCTCAACGACGAGTCCTTCCCGGACCGGGTCGCGGAGGCGCTGCGCCGCCACGACGTGCCGCCGGAACTGCTCACCTTCGAGCTCACCGAGTCCTCCGTGATGGAGGAGCCGGAGCGCTCCATGCCGGTGTTGCGGCGGCTGCACGCGCTCGGCGTGGTGCTGGCCGTGGACGACTTCGGCACCGGCTACTCCTCGCTGGCGTACCTGCGGACGTTGCCCGTCGACGAGGTGAAGATCGACAAGAGCTTCGTGCTCGGCATGGGCACCGATCTCAGCGACATGGCCGTGGTGCGCACCATCGTGGAACTCGGGCACTCGCTGGACCTGGTCGTGGTCGCCGAGGGCGTGGAGGACGACGCCGCCCGGGACCAGCTCGTCGGGATGCGCTGCGACATCGCGCAGGGCTACTTGATCTCGCGGCCGCTGCCGGAGGACCGGCTGGAGGCGTGGCTGCAGGCCCGGACGGTGAAGGCCCGCGGCGCCAAGTCCGAGACGGTGCTCACACTGGTGCACTGATCGTCCGCGGTGGCCGGATCCCGGCTCCTGCGGTCGAGAAGTGCCCGCTGAGCTGGGACTACCCCGAAAGAGGACCCCCGTCGCAAGGCCGGTTCGGCGGGTGTGTAGAGTTCTAATCGCTCCGCAAGGACATGCCCCAATAGCTCAGTCGGCAGAGCGTCTCCATGGTAAGGAGAAGGTCTACGGTTCGATTCCGTATTGGGGCTCGGAAAACAGTCGCGGTGCTCGGGTATCTGGGTGCTGCGGCTGTTTTGCATGAGGTAACCTCGGTGAAGAACCTGTCAGGTTGTCCTCGGCGGTGTAGCTCAGTCGGTAGAGCAAGCGGCTCATAATCGCTGTGTCGTCGGTTCAAGTCCGGCCACCGCTACCACTTCGGTTCGCCCACGCCTGTCGAGCGAGCCTCCTAGGACGCAGTACGAGAGAGGAAGGGCACCTCCGTGGCCGCCACCGACGTTCGCCCCAAGATCACCTTGGCCTGCGAGGAGTGCAAGAACCGCAACTACATCACCAACAAGAACCGGCGCAACGACCCGGACCGCTTGGCGATGAAGAAGTTCTGCCCCCACTGCGGTACGCACCGCACCCACAAGGAGACTCGCTGACCACAGCGCTCCCGACGGACTCGGAGAACCCGCCCGGCCTGCTGGCCGCGGCGGGTTCTTCGCGTCTGGTGCCGGAGTCCGGTGGTGCGGTCGGTAGCCTGCGCTGGTGCCGCTAGACCAGTCATTCATCGGACGTGAATACCCGCCCACGGAGCCCTACGAGGTCGGCCGCGAGAAGATCCGCGAGTTCGCCGACGCCATCAAGGACTCCTCGCCGCTGCACCGCGACGCCGCGGCCGCGCAGGCCGCCGGACATCCGGACGTGATCGCCCCGCCGACGTTCGCGGTGATCCTCTCGATGCGCGCGCACGACGCGGTGGTGGCCGACTCCGCGCTCGGGCTGGACTACAGCAAGGTCGTGCACGGCAACCAGCGCTTCACCCACCACCGCCCGATCCGGGCCGGGGATGTGCTGCGCACCTCCGTGGTCGTGGACGACATCAAGGCCCGCGCGGGCAACGACTTCCTCACGGTGCGCGCCGAGATCGCCACCGCGGACGGCGAACCGGTGTGCACGGCGATCTCGACGCTGGTGGCGCGCGGTACGGCGGAGCAGGGGGAACAGGCATGACGGTGCGGCTGTCCGAGGTGTCCAAGGGCGACGAGCTGCCCGCGCTGAGCGTCGCGGTGACCCGCGAGGACCTGGTGCGGTACGCGGGCGCGTCCGGGGACTTCAACCGGATCCACTGGAACGAGCGGTTCGCCACCGAGGTGGGCCTGCCCGACGTGATCGCGCACGGGATGTTCACGATGGCGCTGGCCGGTCGGCTGGTGTCGGAGTGGACCGGCGACCCGGCGGCGATCGTGGACTGCTCGGTGCGGTTCACCCGCCCCGTGGTGGTCCCGGACGACGGGGTCGGGGCGCGGGTGGAGCTGAGCGGCAAGGTGTCCGCGGTGAACGAGGACGGCACCGCGAAGGTGCTCATCACGGCCCGCAGCGACGACCAGTCGGTCCTCGGCGGCGCCAACGCCGTCGTGCGGCTGCCGGAATAGCGGCTGATCGGCTCCGAGCGGCGTCATGGGCGCGGCCCGGCAGTCCGGAGAGGATCACGGCCCGCGCGCGGCCCTGGGTGCGGTTCAGCCCTCGGAACGGGCCGCGCGC